>JALWSS010000058.1 GCA_026993525.1 Saprospiraceae bacterium | reverse complement strand
AACCACATTTTTTTCCAAAACCTTTCCTTGTCCATTGTTGTGATATGGATTTACCAATGAATATAGAAAGGAAGAACTGAAAGTTGAAGGGATATTGCTTTGAGGATACTCATTCACCGCATGAAAAATATAAAACAGACTATCCGACGATGGTTTGGGAAGGATGAGAGCTCCCTGATGCATTGGGTACCCCTCATTGTAAAAGTCCCAGGCCACCTCTCCCGGGTTGAGGCTGTCGCCGTTTTCCATGACTTGGTGCTGGGCATTGACCACCACGATGCCGTTGGTGTAAAACAGCAGATTGCCCGTGCTGTCGGAGATGCCGGCGTTGGTGAGGTCGAATTGAATGTTGCCTTCTTCGACTTTTGAAACCGTCGGCGGTTCCATATTGAAATCAAGCTTGGAAATTCCATAGGCTGGATGAGAAATTTCAGGTTCATATCCAAATAACCAATTATAGTCATGCTTTTGTCCGAATATATCCACTGCACAAAAGATTATATGCAATGCAATCAATAGCGACTGTTTCATGAAATCAATGAATTGAAAAATGGGGAAAGCGGGTGGGTGCCGCTTTCCCCAGAGGTGTGTGTAGAATTATTTCAGGAGTGCCAAACGGGTGACAAACTCCATGTGCTCTCCGGCTGAAAAACGGCAGATGTAAATGCCGTTGTGCTGGGAGGAGAGGTCGAGGGTGTAGCGGGTTTCACCGTTGGTTTTCTGTACGGACACGACCTTTCCGTTCAGATCGGTTAAAAGCAGCCGCCCACGCTCATGTGCCGGTAAAACGACCGTAAAGACACCCTTGCCTGGATTGGGAAAGACCTTCAGTTCGGCAGGAGTGCCGGGACTTAGGGCATCGCCATTTGCCGAGCGGTTCCCCACTTCCTGGCAATTCACCACATCATCTCCGAAGTCGTAATCGCCCACCAGGCTCAGAAGTCCCCGGGCCCGGAACACAGCGGTGCCGCCCGTGAGGGGGCACTGGAAGGCGATGGATTCGAGGGTGGCTTGCTGCAGGGAGTCGAAGGTGTAAATGCCGGAGGCGATGGTGTTCAGGAAGATGTCGTTGACGCTTTGCTCGTTAAGTTCGAAGAGGTAGGAAGCGGGAATGGCTGCATTGTCGGAAGCCAGTTGAACGGCGGCGGCGGTACGGGCGGTTTGGATGAGGTTGAGCAGGCTGTCCTGCACCTGCGTGAGGCTGTCGAGGGTCTGCAGGGTGGCGAGCCGCTGGTCGAGGAGGTCGAGGCTGTCCTGCCCGCCCGACTGGGCGATGAGGCTGTCGAGCAGAATGATTTGCGCCAGGCTGTCGGCGATGGCGGCATCGTTGGCGGCCAGGGCGGCAGAGTCAGCGGGGGCGGGTACGAAGAGGGCAGTTATGGACTCCTCCATTTGCACCAGCATGCCCACCGGCTCGCTGCTTTTCTGACTGTAGAAGCTGTCGAGCACCGAGCCGGGTTGCACCAGTTGCGGGTTGCGCATCAGCTTGCGGTAGAGGTAGCGCTCGGCCAGGTAGCGGCTCTCGGGGCTGCCCGTGGTGCCGCCGGCAATGTCCAGGTCCATGTCGTATATCTGCGGGTCCTCACCGGTGAATTCGTCCACCGGACAGGCATCCGGGGAGAGGCAAAAGGCGTTGGGATTACCCGGTGAATCTTTGAAAAAATCCTCTTGATTCACCCCCGGCTCCACGCTCACGCCGGGCGGGTGGTAGGGCGGTGTGGTGGTGTGGACGGTGAAACGGGAAAACTTGACAACATCTTGATCCGGTGACTCATGCTTTGCCCATGCATCGGGGAAGTTTTCATTCCACTGGTTCCCAGTGTGGTTTTGGGTTCCGAGCTTACCGGGATTGTTGGTATCGCCGTCGATGCGCAGGCTCCAGGTGTGGTCACCGAAGGTAGTTCCTATAAAATTGTTTGTACTAATACCGCCCATCCACACATACACGCCGTTTTCGGTTTTGCTGACGTTGTTGCAGCGCCAGGCGGTGTTTTCTGCATCCCAGGCCAAAACGGCCGTGCCGGTAGTGGCGTCCAGACCGTTGATGTCGTTGCACAGCAGGATGTTGCCTTGGCTACCGTGGAGGTTCAATCCGGTCATGGAGGTGCCGTTGCCAAAGGCCTGCACGGTGTTGCTACTAACGGTGACCTGGTTCAGCGTCAGTACGCCAATGCCCTGCTGATCTGGCTCGTAGAGATTCAGGTTATTGCCATTGGCCAAAAATGTGAACCCTGTTACGGGTGTAGTTCCGCCTCCCGTCATTTGTATGCCACTCGCCCCGGAGGCGGTCAAATCCAGGTTATTGCTGAAAACCAACATTTGCGTCATGGGGTGCATACCCACGATGCCAATACCCATCCTGCTCGCTTCCACAGTATTGTCAAAAATGGTCAGGTGGTCACGGGCAAACAAGGATCTGACTCCGATGCCCATCTCCACCATGTTGTTGTTCCGGATGCCATCCACTGCCATGCCCCAGGATAAAATGCCATTGGTGCAATTCTGGAAGGAAGGGGTGCCGGTTTCCCCAAAGCCCCTGACGGTCAGCCTGCGGCTTCCGTTCACTGCCTGGGCCCAGATACCGTAACCTTCAATGAAGCCGTATTCATCCATGTCGAGTATGTCATTGAATTGAGCACCGATCACTGTGAGGTGGGCTCCGTTGGTGATGATGCCGTTTCGGAGGTTTACGAAGTAATTGGTACTGTTTCCATCGAATGAAACGATGTCGAGGTTATCCTGCCCAATGGTGTATATTCCGGCATAGGACCATGGGCCGTCGTTGGGGTCATTGGGGTCAAAATGAGGTTTGAGTGGCAAGTATCCTTCAACCTCATTGCCGGAATATTGATCTAAAAAGAAAATGCCCGACGGGTCATTGTAATAAAGAGAAATGTAATTCCTTCTGAAAGTGTTACCATCTAATTCGATTCTAGCCCGAAGAAGAGGGTGAACGGCAAATTGTCCGTCTTCAATGATACATCGGGTAATGGTGAGTTTTCCATCCGGCTCCACCGTAATGCTTTTCCAGCGTTCTGCACATCCTCTGACATGTGTTTGCCTCATATTGAGCTGATTCATTATTCCTACTTTTATTTCAGCACCTGCCGTCATGCAGATTTCGGATCCCTCTGGGAAATCGTATGAAGCCACGTCAATGACCAGAGTACCTTGTATGGTCAGGTTGAGAGGAGCGGTTGGCATTGCAGGCAAGGTGCCTGGAATCAAGCCTGAAATTTGGGTTTCCTGCCCGGGAGTTCCGATCATAATACTACCCGATGGGCAATTACAGCCCATCGTTGAGCAATCATCAACAGTAAAATAAAACTCCTGGCTGAATTGGGATTGATGCCCGCAATTGTCGCTTGCTATTGCCGTGGTGGAAAAACTGAGGTTGGTGTTTGGGTTCACGTTGGGATCAAGTTGAAGATAAAGCGCAAGGTTTGCACATTCCCCGGGGGCCAGATCCTCAACCGAGCCAATTCCTCCCGGAAAATCCGGATTGTAGGAAGACAAAGTCAATTCCGGACTGTTTGTCAAATCCGGCTTCAGCGTTACATCGATGGAATTGGCATCCACAGCGGTATTACATACGGTGTAATTTACTATCGCAATATCTCCAGGACAGGCAGAGGTTATATCTGCATCCAGGGAAGTATTCTGGGTGCAATCTGCGATGACAGACAAATCATCCAGATAGACATTGGCACTGTAGCCGGTACCTTCGTTCAGGTTCTGAATCCAGATGTAATTAATAGGAACATCTATGGTGCCGGTCAGTGAAATGGGGTCGTTTGGGAAAACCACATTTCCCTGAGGGCAACTGGTGGGCACATTGATCTGACCAAGGCAGAGCCCTATGGGCGTGTTTGAATTATCGTACAGAATCCCATCGCAGGGTACATTCGCCGGTAATTGCAAGCCACTGGGTAGCGAGGTAAGTCCATAAATAGCAAGTGGTATCTGTTGGATTTGCGGATCATTGGCATTGGCGCAAGCCCTGAGGTCCACGGTCAGTGAACATTCACATGTTCCGCTACCGCCCTGTGCCAAGGTACATGGATTGACAGCGCGGCATAGCGGCACAAGTACATTTTCATGGCTCCCCTGCGTGGAAGCAATGAATCGCAGGTATTGGTTGTTGTTGCCGGAAAGAATGTCAACCGTGTTTTCCGTCGCTGAGCCCGACAGAATGATCTGTTGGTTGTACGGAGAAACGAAAGCCGGATAATATCCATCCAGGTCAGGTGTGAACTCCTCGAAGTCTCCAAAACCAACCAGGTTGCATTCTGAAGTACACACAGTGGGATCAATCGGCATGATGTCAAGGCAAGCATCCATCTCAGTCAAAAGCGGGGGGGGACTTGTATAACTGGCAAACAGTGCCAGGGCAGCCACAAATGCCCACCCGGTGAAGGAATGAAAGTGTTGGTGCAGTGCGGGTTTTCGAACCTTGAAATTTTTCATGGTGTAACGGTTTTGGGCCTCGTTTTTTTTTGAAAGCATGGAGCGCCGGTTCATAAAAAAAACAGCAGGCAGGTTAAAGAATAAGTGTTTTCAGCTTTTAGTGTTTCAATAGTGTAATTGCTGAACTCTGATCTTAGGTGGAATATGTCACCGGACGTACCGAAATTGCTTCGGCACAGCGCCGGTAAGGATGGAATTCAACATTGGTAACAGGGAATAGGCGTTTTGAAAACTGTGACCAAATATAAGGGATGAATTTTAAATATGCAAATGGGTGTGGGGAGAATGTCAGGGGTTTGACGGAATTTGGGAGGGGTAGGTGAGGTGGCTGAACATTGATAGCACCCCATGCGTTCCATCGGGCTTGCGGCCGGCGGTATTGCGGAACGGAAAAGAAGTATAGTCAGGGCGTTTCATGCGGCGTGGTTTGGGGCAAAGTTGCCAAAGTTTGGCTTAATGCCCGCCCTTGCCGGCAGGTGGGTAGTATTTGATAATCGCCTCGGTTCGTGTTTTGACGTGGAGCTTGTCGTAGATGTTGTGACAGTGAGACTTGACGGTTTCCAGGGAGATGTGCAGTTCGCCGGCAATTTGTTTGTAGAGTTTGCCTTTGGCCAGCAGGGCCAGCACTTCTTTTTCGCGTTGGGTGAGTAGTTCTTCGTAGGGGTTGTGCATCTGGGGTGTGGGGTTGCGGAAGGCGTCCACCACTTTGCGGGCAATGGTGGCGCTCATGGGCGAGCCGCCGTTGTACAGGTCCTGAATTGCTTCCAGTATCTCCTCAGGCAGGGTGCTTTTGAGCAGGTAGCCGTTGGCGCCGGCCGAAAGAGCGGCGAAGATCTTTTCGTCGTCGTCGGAAACGGTGAGGACCATGAACTGGATCTTGGGCACCTTGGGTTTCAATTTGCGCATGACTTCGATGCCGTTGATACCGGGAATGTTCAAATCCACCAATACCACATCGGGCAGGTGTTTTGGGATTTCCTCCAGGGCTTTGATCCCGTTTGCATAGGTCAGGATACACTCATAACCCGGAGTGGCATTCAACACATACTGAAGCGCGTTCCGGTACTCTTCGACATCTTCGACAATAGCTACTCTGATCGGATTCATGATTGACATTGTTTGGGGGCAGGGTTTGGCCAACTGCACCCATTCCGGATTTCCTCCCCGCTGACGGCCGGTGGGTCTGAGCAGGACTTTTTTTTGAAGCACGAGGGTAAAAGCGAAGACAGGGGGCATAACCGGCGATAGCTAAGTTATGCCATTTAATAAGGATTGAACAACCGGAAGCCCCCAAAACGGGCAAAATGGTACAAAAGGGGGATAAGCCCCAGGGGGTGTATTCCGCTACCTTTGGGTTCACCACTTCACCTAAAACACTATGGATCATGGGTAAATTCCTGAAACCCACCGCTTCTGTCACTTTGGACGGGACTTCGACACCCGACGCCGGGTACAACCTTGCCACCTTCAACAAGCAGGACCTGATCAACTACCTGAACGGGTTGACGGAAACCCAGGTGGGCATCTACTTCTATCAGAATGGCGACGGCAATCCTGTCCAACTGGCCATTTCGGGCCTCAACAGTGGCCTTCAGTCCGGCAACCCGCTGCTGGGGCCCAACCTGCCCTGCCCCAATTACTGCCCCAGCCACTGACCAGGCCGCAGTCCCATGGCGCCTCATTTACCGAAGGAAAATACTTCTTGCCTGCAACCGGTAAAAAGCTTTCAGTGCCAGCAGGAACGGAAGGGCCGCCACAACAGGACATATCGCCAGAAGCATTACCTTAGCATTGGCGCTTGTCTGGAGTAAACCGTCCGTACCATGTTCCGGAAGATCGTTCAAACGCTGATTGTATCAATGTGCCTGCAGACTGCGGTAAGTGGTCAGGAGATCAGCCCCTTCGTCAATCACCTCACCATGGCCGACGGGCTGCTGGACGGTGTGAATTACTACATCACCAAAGATTCAAGGGGTTTTGTCTGGATCAGTTCCCTGAACGGCCTCAACCGTTACGACGGCAGTCAGATCAGGCAATTCACCGTCGGAAACAGCCCGAAGGACATCAAGGGCAATTACGTTCAGAGCAAGATGTTTGAAGACAAAAGGGGCAACCTCTATTTTACCACCTATGACGGAGGGATCAATTGCTACCTGAGAAAGACCGACACCTTCGAAGTGTGGGCACTACCCGATTCAAATGGTGTTCAGGTAACCGGATACCATGCCGTTTACCTCGACCGGCACAACCAACTTTGGGTACTGGTTGACAACAAAGCTGTTTATCAATTCGACATCGGGAGCCACCGGTTTACCCACCAGTTCGATGTACCCTTCGAAACGCAGATTTGCCACCTGGTGGCTGATGAGGAAGGAAATCCATTGCTCTGTATTTCTCAGGATCATCTCGGAAGGCTCACGCTTACCCATTTGGGCACAGGTGGTAACTCACAGCTGACTAAAAGACTTAGCTACCATCGCTCTCCGATTAAAATAACACGCCTCCGCCCCGATGGAGACAGCCTGGTTTGGTTCACCGACCAAGGCAGTTTGTATGCTTACCACATCAAAGATGACCAGGTCACCCGTCACTTTGTTTACAATTCTTCCAGCCCCACGGGCAGCGTGGAACTGGAATTTTACAACAAGGACACACTGATTCTGGCCACCGGCAATGATGGGCTGTATTTTTTTGATTGTCGTCGCAATGGCGTTGTGAGCACTGTCCTGCCCGGTGGTGCAACATCCATCCGGTTGAACAGCGGGCCTGTTTGCGCACTGAATGTGCTGAATGATGGAAGCGTGTGGAGCAATATCTGCGATCAGGGGCTCGACTTCTTTCACCCCGGCAAAACAAAATTCAACGTGGTGAGCATGCCGGAATCACTGGCCGGAAAAAGTGGTTCCATTGCCATCACATCACTCCTCGAAGTCAACGGTGAGATCTGGTGCAGCACCAGTTTTCAGGGCATTCTGGTATTTGACCTGAAAGGCCATTTCAAACGACAATACCATGCAAATTCACCACCGGGCTGGCGGCTGCCCTCAAACACGGTAAGGGGCCTTTACCCCGACAGGGACCAGCGGATATGGGCCATCACCAACAGGGGGCTTGCGCTCATGGACAAACAACTCAAATTGGTAATGCCCGACGAAATCCTGGCCCTTTGCCAATTCAATGACAATAGTTTCATTCTGGCACCAAGGGCAGGTGGACTCCGCTTGCTGACAGAAAACACCCGCAATGAATTCAAATGGAGCCCGGTTGAAAACATCGGAAAAACATCTCATTACGTAAGACTCTGGATGGACCGGCCTGGGCGACTGTTGGGCAGCAGAGACCTGGTAAAGGTGGATGTCATAGCTATCAATGACAGCTTCAATATCCGCCGTCAGTTGCCGCTGAGTGGAGAGGTCGAATTCATGCAGGAAAATCACTCAGATAATATCTGGGTAGGGTCTTCACAAGGACTCCACCTCTTCAGCGTCGGGCTGGACACAGCTTCGCTACAACGGTTTACCCGCCTAAACGGGCTGCCTTCCAATGTCATCTCGGCACTCTGTCAAATAAATGATGATGTCTGGATTGGCACCGATGCCGGCCTTTCCAGATTTGATCTTCGAAACAAGACTTTCACCAATTACACCACTTCGGATGGCTTGCCCTCCAACATCATCAGCATTGGATGTCTGCTTGCTGCATCCGATGGCAGGTTGTGGATCGGCACCACTGACGGGATTGCCATTACCGATCCTGCCCACATACCTGAATACCGCATTGCCGCACTCCCGGCCATTGTCAACATCCGGATCAACGACCTGGTTCCCGAAAACCTGGTGTGCAGCCGCACCGGTGCCCGCAATGTTTCCGAGGTCAAATACCTGGAGCTGAAGCCTGGCCAAAACACTGTGTCTTTTACCATCGCTGCCCTCGAATACAGTAATCCCGGTGCCTGCAGGTTCTCCTATTTCATGGAAGGACTCGACGACAGTTGGATAGATGCCGGCAACAACAATTTCATCCGCTATTCAAAAATTCCGCCCGGTCATTACTTTTTCCGCTACCGGGCTTCCAATTCCGAACAGCAGTGGGGTCCGGTGCAAACCCTGGAGCTGAACGTGGAGCCCCCGTTTTTTCAAACCTGGGTTTTCTACACCCTGATCGGGGTACTGGGAGTATTGTTGTTGTGGGCGGTGATGTGGTACCGGCAAAAGAAAAGACTGGAAAAAGAACGCCTGGCCGCAGAACAACGGGTAGCACTGGAAGCCGAACGCCAGCGAATAGCCCGTGACATGCACGACGACCTCGGGTCCAGCCTCTCCGCCCTCAGCCTGATGACCCAAATAGCACTGAGCAGAAAAAACGGTGACCTGCGTCCGGACATGGAACGCATCAACAAGTCTGCCCTGGAAATCGGGGGCAAAATCCGGGAGGTGATCTGGATGGTCAGCGCCAGCAACGACTCACTGTCCAGCCTTGTGTCCTACCTGCACAGCTACACCACCAAATTGTCAAAAGACACGGACATCGAGTGCCACATCTCCATCCCCGATGAACTGCCCGATATCCGACTGGGCAGCGAAGTGAGAAGAAACCTGTACCTCTGTTTCAAGGAAGCCGTTAACAACACCCTCAAATATGCCAGTGCCCGCACCCTCACAATAGATATTGCCTTCGTCAAAAACACGTTGCGGATCACCATCGCCGACGACGGAAAAGGCTTTGACCCGGCCCTTATCCATGATTCGACCGGCAACGGCCTTCGCAACATGCAGGAAAGAATGCAGCAAATCGGCGGCTCCTGTGAGATTGTGACCAGTCCCAACGGAACTACCATCAGCTTCGTCGTCAGCATGGACAAAAAGGTGGGAATGAGCAATGAGGGATGATCCCGACATTCGTCGGGAGAGGGATGAGGGATGAGCCTGTCCGGCTGCCGCCAGGCCAGACGGGGAATGAGGAATGAGGGATGAGCCTGTCCGGCTGCCGCCAGGCCAGACGGGGAATGAGGAATGAGGGGCTACATCACCACCCCAAACCCTACACCCTACACCCTACACCCTAAACCCTAAACCCTAAACCCTAAACTCTACACCCTACTCAAAATGAGGGGATGTGTTGGATCGGGAATGCCTCTGAAACGCTTCAGGCTCAAGATGTTTTTTATGTAAAAATACCGCCATTCAATTGCTCCTTTCTTTCACCTGGTACAAATGGGGGATATACCCCTCCGTTTTCACCCTGAATTTCAACCTAAAGTGCTATTGCCGGCCCATAGTGGCAGACCCATCTTTGTCCTGTCAAATGATTTGCCCTGGATAACCCTAAAAAACCGAAATTTTTATTCTGCGTGTTCGTATCCAAATTACCCTTGGTCAGGCAACCTAAAACACCCGCCCTATGCTTGATACAAGGATTGCTTGCCCAATGAAAACAGAGTTAACGACCCCTATTCTCTATTTAATATGGCAAGCCTCACTCACCGGGATTCATAACCTGCCCGGTGAGTGTTTTTTTTTAAGGTTTAGAGAAGTTTAGAGAAGTTTAGAAAGTTCCATATCAGGTTGCAACTTCCAGTTGCGGCCTGAATTGCAAACGCTGGCAGTGGTTCCGAACCCTGCCTGCGTTGGGCACCCAAAAACACAAAGAAAAATCTCCGTGGGCTCAGTGGGCTCCGTGTGAGGAGAGAGGTTGAGAGAAGTTTATACGATTAGAGAATCCGGCATAATTTATTTCCTCTCCTCAGAAGGCCTTGTGTGATGGACATTCCTGCCAATTATGCAAGGCCATTTTTCTATTTTTGCCGGCCCTTTCGGGAATAGCTGCGTTGCGCAGCGAAGGAATATCAAAATGCCAGTGATAAATTTCAGCAAAACGGTTTTGGACAACGGCCTGCGGGTGATCGTTCACGAAGACAAAAGCACGCCATTGGTGGCTTTCAACGTACTGTACGATGTGGGCAGCAAAGATGAGTCGCCGGAACGGACGGGTTTTGCACATCTGTTTGAGCACCTGATGTTTGGCGGTTCGGCCAACATCCCGGACTTCGACACCCCGGTGCAGAACTCCGGCGGGGAGAACAACGCCTTCACCAACAGTGACGTGACCAATTTTTACGAAGTGCTGCCGGCCAACAACCTGGAAGTGGCCATGTGGCTGGAAAGCGACCGCATGAACTGCCTGAACTTCAGCCAGGAGGTGCTGGATGTGCAGAAAAAGGTGGTGGTGGAGGAGTTCAAAGAAACCTGCCTGAACGAACCCTACGGCGATGTGTGGCACCACCTGAGCGCGATGGCTTACCAGGTGCATCCGTACCGCTGGCCCACCATTGGGCTGGTGCCCGAGCATGTGGAAAGGGCAACCCTGGAAGATGTGAAAGAATTCTTTTTCAGACACTACCGGCCCAACAACGCCATCGTCGTCGTCAGCGGCAATGTGCGGGAGGCACAGGTGCAGCCCCTGTTGGAAAAATGGTTTGGTGACATTCCTCCGGGCCCGGCAGCCGAAAGGCAACTGCCCCCTGAGCCTCCCCAAACCGAAATGCGCTCAAAAGTGATCAAAGATGCTCCCGTGCCCATGGACGCCATCTTCCTGGCCTTCAGAATGTGCGGCCGGGGAGAGCCGGAATATTACGCCACCGACCTGCTTTCGGATGTCTTGAGCAACGGTGCTTCTTCCCGCTTTTACCAACGACTGCTCAAAGACCGCCAGCTCTTCAGTGCCATTGACTGCTATATCAGCGGCACCATCGAACCCGGCCTGTTCATCGTTGAAGGCAAGCCCGCCGACGGTGTCAGCCTGGAAAAGGCCGAAGATGCCATCTGGGAAGAACTGGCACTGATCCGAAAGGAATTGACCGAAGAAACCGAATTGCAGAAGGTGAAAAACAAGGTGGAATCCAGCCTGCTTTTTTCAGAAATGAACGTGCTGAACAAAGCCATCAACCTGGCCTTTTTTGAATTGCTGGGCGACGCAGCCAAAATCAACAAAGAAGTGGACGCCTACCGCCAGGTGCGACGTGAGGACCTCCACCATGTGGCCAATTACATTCTGAGAAAGGAAAATTGCTGCCGGCTGATCTACCGGACGAGGGAGGAGCTGAAGAATTGAGCCCCGTGCCGATAATAATCGGCATCGGGGGAGGAACTGAGGAACTGAGGAACTGAGGAACTGAGGAACTGAAGAACTGAGGAACTGAGGAACTGAGCACCGTGCCGATAATAATCGGCATCGGGGGAGGAACTGAGGAATTGAAGAACTGAAGAACTGAAGAACTGAGGAACTGAGAAGGGCTGCTAACTGTTTTAAGTACAGGCGGCTCTTGAAGCGATAACGATAGCGGCGCTTGATTCCTCTCCCGACGAAAGTCGGGATCAATTCCCCAAATCCTCAATTCCTGAGTCCCCCGATGGCTATCGGGGCAAAAACCCCAATTCATTAAATCCAATTGAAATTTGAATAATTATATGCCGGACAGAGTCCGACAGGATGAGGCACCGGACGTCCCGAGTCCATCTCGGGAGGCGCCAGCAACTACGCTGGTTCCTCCCGAAATTCCTTCGGGATGTCCGGGACCATATCTTGTCGGACTCTGTCCGACATTTTTCCAGAAGGAATAACCTCGATTGACGAGAATACCACTTTTTGCAGTGCACTCATTCCTCAAATCCTCGATTCCTCAAATCCTCGATTCCTCAAATCCTCGATTCCTCAAATCCTCGATTCCTCAAATCCTCGATTCCTCTCCCGACGAATGTCGGGACTCAATTCCTCATCACGGTTTCGTCTTGTCTCTCAGCCAATACGACAGTCCCGGGCATTGCAGTTTGAAGCGGTCGTCAATATAGACGTAGGTTTCGTCAATCTTGCCTTTGATCCACTCCTGCAGGAAGGTCATTTTCTTTTGCTCGATGGCGGCGGCCTGAATTTTTGAGTAGTCCCGTTCGAGGCTGGCACGGTGGGGCTCTGAGCGGCTTTGGAGTTGCACGATTCTGAAGAAAACCTCACCACGGGGATCGGTGTAGGTGAAAGGATTGGAGTACTCCCCTACCTCCATGGTGTCAATGGTGAAATAAATGTCGGGTTCCAGATCGGCAATTTCAAAGTAGGTATTTCCCGTGGCGGGGTTGATCATTTTGCCGTCGTTGTGGTAGCTCTGTACATCTTCGTAACCGAACTTTTTTACGGCTTCGGAGAAGGTCAGTTCTCCGCTCAGCAGCAGTTGCCGGATGCTGTCCATTTTCTGCCGGGTGCGCTCGATGTCTTCGTCGGTAATTTCGGGTTTCACCAGGATGTGGCGGGTGTGGATGCTGTTGCCCCGGCGGCCCAGCAACTGGATGATGTGGAGGCCGAAGTCCGTTTCCACAACGGGTGAGATTTCGCCTTCTTCCAGGTTGTAGGCTGCGGCTTCAAACTCTGGCACGAACTTGCCGCGCTTGGTCCAGCCCAGGTCGCCGCCGATGCGGGCGCTGGCGAAATCATCGGAGAAGGTTTTGGCAAGTTCGGCAAAGTCTTCCCCGCCTTCCACGATCCGCTGGCGCAGTTTTTCCAGCTTCGCAATGGCTTTTTGTTTTTCGGTTTCGTTCACTTGTGGCTTTACCACCAGTTCGCCCACTTCCACTTCAGAGTTGAAATAGGGCAGGCTGTCTTTGGGGATGTTGTGAAAAAAGGCTTTGACTTCTGAGGGTGTCACTGTGATGTCGGCCATGATGGTCTGGTTCATGCGTTCGGCCAGCAGTTTGTTTCTCAGGTCGTCGCGGAAGTTTTCTTTCACTTCGTTAATGGTTTGGCCGTAGTATTCTTCAAACTGCCGGATGTCGCCGCCCATGTATTCCAGGATTTGGTCAATGCGGGCGTTGAGTTGGGCTTCCACTTCTTCATCGGCCACTTCCACGCTGTCCAGTTTTGCCTGGTTGATGAGGAGTTTGTTGGTGAGCAGGTTGTCCATGATGAAACAGCGGGCCGATGAGGGCAGGGTTCCCTGCTGGTCTTTGAGCAGGGCAAACTGTTCTTCCAGCTCTGACAACAACACATATTCGGAGCCCACTTTGGCAATTACTTTGTCCAGGACTTCCTGTTGGCCGAAGGCCGAAGAGGTGAACACCATCAAGAGTGCGCCTAGCCACAATTTGAGATTCATTATCACTTGTTTTGAAGGAAGCCATGCTTCCGGTTTAATGCTCATAGAATTTTTCGACTTCTCCTTCTTTGAGGGCTTCGTCGAGGATGTTGTTTCTTACGTCTTCGAGCAACTGGCTTTTGCGTTTGTGCAGGATGACTTTCCGGGCCTGCTCTTCGATGTAGGCCAGGGGAGCGGTTTCCGGCCTCGATACCAGCTCCAGCACCCTGAAGAAGTATTGGTACTCGTCGTCTCTTTGGATGAAATCCCGTCGTGAATTCACGTTGTCAATGGTCAGGATTCCTTTGGGCATGAAAGCGGCAATTTCTTCCACTTTGTACCAGGATTTGTCATCGAGGCGGTAAAGTTCGGCGTTTTGGCGGGCCCAGTTGCGCAGCCTGGCATAATCTGCTTCGCTCTGGCTGTTCCACCAGTTGGTGGCCTGGTTGAGGCCCGGGGTGTTTTTTCTGACTTTGATGAAGTGGCATCGGATGATGGGTGTTTCCAGTTTGTATTGTTCTTTGTTTGCTTCGTAAAACTGGTGCAGTTCTTCGGCCGTCACGGTGGAATCCAGCATTTGTTCCACCAGCATGTTTTCATAGGAATTGCGTATGAGGGAGGCCCGGTAGTCTTCCACCAGCTTGTCAATGTCGAGGTCTTCGGGTATGTGGCGTTCGGCCTCGTGGAGGAGTACCGCCTCTTTGATCCAGTTTTGGGCAAAAGCCTGAATGATGAGCAAACTGTCTTCACCGGTCATGCCTTCGGGAATCATCCCTTCCATGTCAGAGAGGCGGAGTTCCTGGTCGTAAACCCTGGCCAAAACGGGATCGTTGGCGTCGTCCCTGGCCGGGCTTCGTTTACAGCCCGAAACGGCCACTGCGAAGACGATAAAAAAGAGGGCAGCCAAAAACTGCCCTGTGGTTATTCTTATCGACGCGGTGTTTGTCCTTTCGTCCTTCATCGGTTGTTTTACTTCTTGATGAGGCTATTGAAAGCCACGTCGTTCACCTTGACGGTGAACTCCTTTCTCAGGTTTTCGAGCCATTTCTTTTCCAGGTAATCCTGGTAGTCAGCCACTACGTACCCGCGGGCTTCTTTCAGTGATTTGGGTGCCGGTGGCAGTATTTCCTCGATTTTCATCCAGTTGTAGGAGCGGTCTCGTTTGTTCACTGAAACCGCTGACTGGCTGCCCACCTCCCATTTCATTTTGTTGAGGGTTTCGTTGCGGCCCTTTTCGTAGGTGCGGCGCTGGTAGCTGAGCACCTGATCGCCGTCTGCCGGATTGAATTTGGCCAGCACTTCCGTTGGGGTGTGGGTTTTGGCAAACTCTCTGATCTGGTTGATGAGCTCCTTGGCACTGTTGGAGAGTGCGTATTGGCTGACCACGGCGCGCTCGCCCCATTTGTAGTTGTCTTTGTTTTTTTCGAAGAAAGCCTCCAACCCGGAGGTGTCGCGGGCTGCTTTGTCCCAGACTTCCTGTTTGGTAACCTCAAAGAGCAATACGCCCTCCTCGTACTCCCGCATGAGGGATTTGAATTCGGGGTATTTTTTTTCGAGCTGTTGCTCTTCGAAACGCAGGGCCTGCTCATCGGTGAAATCCTTGTACAGTTCTTCCACCACCGCCAGAATGCCACGGGCAGCCAACTGCTGACGTTTGCGGGAGGCCCGCTGGCAGTAATTTTCAAACTCACCAAGACTTACTTTAAAGTCTTCACCAAACTGGCAGAGGATTTCTTTGGAGGGGGTCTTGGGTGCCCGCCACCGGTAGCTCAAAAAGGTCTCTGCACTGTCGGCCACTAAAGAGTCAACGAAATGCTGAAGGGTTGTACGGTTATCGGAGAAGTCTCCTTCCTGTTTGATCCGGTGGATCATGGCTCGCTTTGCAAGCTCGAACCGGGCGTCGTTTTTCACTTTGTTTTGCAAAATGCCCTTCACGCGTCGCAAATCCTCGCCCCGTCTGAGGCTGATGCGTTTGATGATGTGCCAGCCGATGGAGGTTTTCACCGGTTCGGAAATGTCGCCGTCGTTTTCGAGGGCGAAGGCAGCATCTTCAAAGGCTTGCTCGTAGCGGTTGATGCCGAAAAACCCGATGTAGCCGCCTTTGGGGGCGGTTACTTTGTCGTGTGAGTATTGTTTTGCCAGGTCCTCGAACCTTGCCCCGTCTTTGAGTTGGTCGTAAATGGATTCGATGAGTTTTCGTGCCTCGGTGGTGTCCGGCATTTTATCATTGCGGATGAGGATGTGTGCCACTTCAATCTCGCCCCGGGCCGGGCGGCGGGCATGCACCAGGAGCAGGTGGTAGGCGGCATCGGTTTTGATGGGCCCGGTCACTTTGCCAACGGGAGCGGTGTAGGCGGCCGTTTCCAGGTTGTAGAAGCCGTTGGGAAAGAGGGCCGTAACCCAGCCAATGTGTCCACCGTTTTTGCTGACGGATTTATCGGTAGAGTATTCTTTGGCAATCTGCTCAAAAGATGCGCCTTCTTCCAGCCGCTCTTTGGCCTCTTTGAGGCGGTTTTGAGCCTGGAGGTCTTCCTCGGGTGAGGCGTTGGGCGGCACATTGATCATGATGTGGCTGATGTCCACATCCTGCTGGGTGCGCTCGTAGGCCTCCCTGATCAGTTTATCGGTCACCTCTTTGTCAATGAGGTAGCTGTCGGCCAATTGCCGGCGGTAGCCGGCGAGCTCCTGCTGAAGACTTTTGATGGTGTCCAGCCTGAGTTGTTTTGCCTTTTGGACTTTCAGCTTGAAGTTCACGTACAGGTCCAGGTACTCTTTCAGGGATGCCTCGGAGAAATCGGCTTCCTTGCCATTGGTTTTGGTGTAGATGTACTTGAATTCAGAAACGTGAACCGGGGTGTCGTTAACGGTAAAAAGGATGGGGTCATCGCTTTGGGCGATGGCGCTGAAAGTGAACAGCGCAAATGCGAAAAGAACAATGCTTCTCAGCTTCATTTTGGTTGTTTTTGAATGAGAATGATCGGTCAGGTTGTTAATGGGATGATCAGAGAAAAAAAGCTTTTTTCAACACCGGTAAGTGCCACGCTGAACAACGGCACGCAGACCAGACTATTTTTTTCCCTTCGGAAAATCGCCGGCAAAATTAGCATTTTAGGCCATAGGCCACACGATGTAGCGAGCATTTGAAGTTCTTTTGCAAAAGCGCCGCCCGGCCAGGCCGGAGAAATGATGTAGCTGAAAATTTCCATATCTTCCGGCCTTGATTCTTCCATTGTGAATCTGATCGTCATACAAAGCCTCGTAAAAGCCCATTTCTCATGCACAGCCAGGCTTTCACACCCTCAGAAGATTCGATGAACGACATCATCAAAACATACCGAAACGCCATCGTTCAGATAGCCACTCCCTACAGCACCGGCACCGGGTTTTACCTTCGCAATGCCGGGTGCATCGTCACCAACGAACACGTGGTGAGGGGCAACCGGGAGGTCATCATAGACGGGGCCATGCTGGAGCGGCAGCTTGTGCCCGTTTCCTTTACCGACCAACACCACGACCTGGCCCTGCTGCGCTTTTACGACGAAAAAATGCCGCAGTTGCCTTTGACCGGCAGCGAGGAGGTAAAAGAAGGAGACAAAGTGCTGGCCATGGGGCACCCCTTCGGGCTGCGGTTCAGCACCACCGGTGGCATCATCTCCAACACCACCTTCCGGGAGCAAGGCATCAACTACTACCAGCACGATGCCGCCCTGAACCCCGGCAACAGCGGTGGCCCCCTGGTCAATGACAAAGGTGAGGTCATCGGCATCAATACCTTCGTACTGCGCGACGGCCAGAACATGGGCTTTGCCCTGCCCGTGAAAGTCTTGCTGCAAACCCTGGAAGAAGTAAAAAAACTGGACAAGGGCTCTGCCACCCGCTGCCATTCCTGCGACAACATCGTTTTTGAAGAAAGCGCCCGGGACAACTATTGCCCGCATTGCGGAGCGACGATAAGCCTGCCCGGCAAAGAAGAACAGTACCAGCCAACGGGCATCGCCAGAACCCTGGAGCAAATCCTGGAACAATGTGGCTACGATGTGCGCCTCACACGCCGGGGCCCCAACGCCTGGCAAGTGGAAAAAGGCAGTGCCACCATCAACATCAGCTATTACGAGCCGGCCGGCATCATCAGTGGCGATGCGGTGCTGTGCCAGTTGCCCAAAGAAAACATCGCCGATATTTATGCATATCTCCTTCGGCAAAATTTCGCGATGGAAGGCCTTTCCTTCAGCCTGCGCCGAAACCAGATCGTGCTTTCATTCATCATCATGGACAGCCACCTGAACATGGACACCGGACTGAAGCGCTTCTTAAACCTTTTCGAAATGGCCGACCATTACGACAACATCCTGGTGGAACAATACGGCGCTTCCTGGGTGGAAGAAGACGAGGTGGATTGAGAACCTGTCAGAGGAACAAGAGCGCCACTAAGCCCCCCACCAGCGCAACGCCAAACACCACTGCTACTCTTCTGGCCAGGGCCTTGCCACCAATGAAAGCCGCCAGTCCGCCTTTGAACACCAGGTTTGCCAGACCGGCTACCATGATGTATTTCCAGCCGTTTGCAGCATCCAGGCGGCCCTGATTCACGGAATTGGAAATGGAAAGCGTGATGGCATCCATGTCTGTCAGACCACTTAAAAACGAAACCACGTACAGCCCTGCCTGCCCGAAAAAATCTTTTGCAAAGGCCACTGCCAGCAAAACCAGCGCATACAAAGCTGCAAAGGTGAATGCACTGCCCAACTCGGCAGGATTGGAAGGATGGTGCACAACCGAGTTCTCCGATGTCCGGATGTGCCGGAACAGGCGCCACGCCATGGCAAACATGATCAGGGCCGGAACCAACAAAGGCGGCACCATCTGCATGGCATGGGGAGCGGAAACAATCGCAATTTCAAGCACCACCCTGACAAATGCCACAGCAGAAGCCACGGCAATCACAAACGACGCAAGCAGTGACAGTTGGGAAGCCTGCCGGCAACGTTGTGCATAACTCATGGTGGTTGCCGTGCTGGAGATCAGCCCGCCCAAAAAGCCCGCTGCAAGGGTGCCACGGCTGTCTCCCAGCCATTTGTGGGCAAAGTACGCCGCCAGACCAAGCCCCACGATCAGCACCACCATCAACCATATTTCCCGGGGATTCAAAACCTGGTACGGGCCGTATTTTTCGTTGGGGAGCACCGGCAGCACAACAAGCGTAATGGCCACAAACTGGAAAATAGCCCTCAAATCTTTTTCTCCCAGTTTGCTGACAAAGGTGCTCAGGGGCTTCTTCAGATAAAGCAAAACGGCCACCATTCCGCCCACCACAATGGCAAAGCTGTACTGGCCCTGGCTCATGTAGGCCGTGATCAAATACACCACCAGCACCGCCACCTCTGTGGTTTGGCCGGGGTCGAACTCTTTTTCCCCGCTTTGAATAAAATTGGCCATGAGCAAAAGCAGCGTCAAGCTGAGCAGCCCGGCGGCAATGACCCACGCACTGTTCCAATAGGTTGCCAGCAAGCCGGTCAGGTAGCCCATCAGGGCAATGAGCGTGAACGTGCGAATGCCCGCAATGCCCGATTTCACCGTTTCGCGCTGCAAGCCGGTGAGCAGGCCCAGACCCAGCGCTACGATCAACCCCATCAATTCCTCGTGGCTCATTCGTTTTAGTTTTCGTCGGAAACTACCTTTGCAGCTAATGTAAAACTATCAACATGAAAATACGAGCAGAATTGGCCCTGGCATTCGCATTGGTCGCCTTCGCGGGCTGTCAAAATGAAAATCCGGTTCCTAAACTGGTTCCCTTGCCCATCTCCACCGTTTCGGGCGGGGAGCCCAACCTGCACATTTCCGACGACAAACAAGTTTACCTGAGCTGGGTGGAATACCTCAACGACACCACCGATGCCCTCGTCTGGTCAAAGCTCAGCAACGGTGCCTGGTCAGCGCCAACCACCATCGCCACCGGCCCGGACTGGTTTGTCAACTGGGCGGATTTCCCCTCGCTGGTGAAATTCAAGAACAGCGCTTCCATGGCCGCCCACTGGCTGCAGATCAGCGCAGAAGGCACCTATGATTACGACGTCAAAGTCAGCATCTCCAACAACGGTGGTCAAAACTGGAACCCGCCTTTTACCCTGCACAGCGATGGCGTCAATGCCGAGCACGGATTCGTCTCGATGGTGCCGCTGGACGACGGCCGCATCTTTGCCGCCTGGCTGGATGGCCGCAACATGCCCGGTGGCCAGGAGGACGGGCACGGCCACGGCGGCGGTCCCATGACCCTTCGCTGCGCAATGTTTGACGAAGCGGGAAAGCTGTCTGAGCAGGCCGAACTGGACGGAAAAGTGTGCGAATGCTGTACCACCGCAGCCGTGGAAATACCCGGCGGTGTGCTGGTGGCCTACCGCAACCGTTCCGACGAGGAAAACCGGGACATCTTCTACACCCGCCTGCAGGATGGTGACTGGTCGAACCCCAAAGCCGTACACAACGACAACTGGCACATCACCGGTTGCCCCGTAAATGGCCCTGCCCTCGCCGCCAGCGGCAATACTGCTGCCATCGCCTGGTTCACGGCGCCCGAGGGTGTAGCCAAAGTGCAGGCTGCTTTCAGCACCGATGCCGGCAACACTTTCGGCAAGCCCATCCGCATTGACGACGGCAACTCCGCCGGCCGGGTGGATATTGTGATGACGGATGACCAGACGGCCATCGTCAGCTGGCTGGAGGTAGTGGATAAAAAGGCGGAATTGCGCATCTGCAAAGTCAGAAGCGATGGCACAAAGGACAGCAGCCAAACCATCGTCGAAACTTCCGCCTCCCGCAGCAGCGGCTTCCCAAAAATGGTATTGAATGCGGACAAATTGCTTTTTGCCTGGACAGAAGTGGACAGCGTGGGAACGAGGGTGCGGACGGGGGAAGTGGCTTTCTGATTCTCACTGTTTTAGCAATGCCTTTATCAAAGCCGCAAAATCTTCGAATTCATCCATTAATTTCTGTGCATTGAGTTTTTGCATCAATGCTGTCCCATCTTCGACTTTGTGATAGGTTCCTTTAGGCGAGCCTTTTGTTATTTTTCGCAAAAATTTATCTGGATTTGCTATATCCTGAGCAGGCTGCTTTATTTTCACTGATATTTTTTTTCGAAAATGCGCATCCAAAATATGGGGTTGAGAAAGAAACCATGCCTCCATCTCCTGGATCATAAAAAAACACCGATGGTTATCCTCTGATAGTCCGTTGTCCTTTATGCTTTCATTTTTTTGACTTGCAGGCGCATCGAGGTCAATCAAAAGGTACTTATCGTTACTCAGGGTGCTTCTTTTAAAAGTCCTGATCGCTTCCGATTTACTGTTTGCCATTTTAATACGAGGCATTTTCCCCTCCAGCTTCTGAAATAAAAGCTTGTGAAAGCCTTGAGCAAGCTTCCCGTTTTCTTCATTGTTCGTCCCTTCAATAAAAAGGTACTTGCCTCTTTTTCTTCGAATTGAGCGCATGGTCACCACCTTTTACCTCCGAGGTCTCCTGCCCGCCACATTGTACCTGGATTGAATTCTTCATACCATCCTTCAAAATCCTTCTCGGAATATACCTGCACCTCGGTCTCGTTGTCATCATTCTTTTCAAAAACCCGAACCTGATCTATTTTGAAGGCATTCAGAACACTTGGATTGTGAGTAGAGATTACAAATGTCGTATTTCCGGCTGCTTCTTTAATTTTTGAAGTAATGTTGTAAATCATATCGGGATGTAAACCCGTTTCAGGCTCATCAATACAAACGAATCTTCCTCTTTCAGGATTAAACAGAATTGCCAACAAGCATAAAAAGTGGAGCGTACCATCAGAAATATGAGCAACATGAACGGATCGCTTCAACCCCTTTTCATCCAGATACAGCTCTAAAAATCCTCCACCAAGAATATTGAAATCAAAACCGGAATAATTTTCATTTACATCGGTGAGTACCTGTTGAAGCTTACGGAATTCAGATTTGTACATGAGCTTCAGCCGGTTGAGTAGTTGTGGCAGATTGCTTCCATCAGGTAAAAGATATTTCATCGTATTTGCGGCACTGACTGCTCTTCTCATTTTACTGTCAGGGCTGGTATCGAAATAATCATAAACCATGATATTTTTAATTGCTTCCTTCAGGACAGTAAGTGGTAAATACCTTTCTTTGTCCAAAGACGAAATTTTTGACAATACCAATTCGCCGGGATTATACCCTTCACAATCCACCAGTCTGATGATGGGGCTTTCATTCCCGTTATCCGATTCAATCCGCTCACTTATCTTGCCCTCTCCATTCAGTATGTCCAGGTATTTATATCCTCCCTCTTTTGAACTGATGGTTTCACTCAAATAGTAATTTTCTGTACTTTTTTTACGAACAATGACGATCTTATAGACAATATCTTCCCGGAAATTCATCGCCCCTAATTTTGACAGTTCTTCGCCATCGAAGCAAAATTCCAAACCGATGCTATTGTTGTATGGGCTTTCTGATTCACTCGAACAAAATATATTGTCAAACCCTCCCCATTGTTCTACCATGAGTTTGAAAAGAGCGTTGTCCTCCTGGTTGCCTTCCACACCGACCTTTAACATTTTAAAGGCCTTCAGGAGGTTGGATTTACCTGAGCCATTTATTCCTATCAATACACTGACACGGCCGTCCAGTACAATTTCTTCTTCTCTGAAACTGAAGAAGTTGGTAAGTTTTACTGATTTGATCATTTCGATTGAAAATGAAAAAAGTGAAATACTGATTTTATCGGGTTATGGCGTTGTTGACATTGCCAAAGTTAGTGTATTGTCAATGGATTGGAACGATATTCATGCTGGAAATTGATGGCAAATACCGTATATGAGCCTGTTCCGTTTGTCTGGCCCAGGCTCCAAAAACCGAGTCCCCTGAAAAAAGCGGTTTTTCGGATTGCGACGAAAAATTGATAGACAGTTAAAAACTGACCAAATGTTTAAATCGTTTAATTACAGCAAGATACGCATCCAAAAATACATAAAAATACAATTCTCCTTCGGCAAAAGAACTTTTTGTAATGCACTCAAAAACTTTTTTTATTCATCGTATTCAAAAAGCGTCTGTGCCCTGCCGGGTGGCACAATCCCCAGGTGTTTGTAGGCTTTTTCTGTAGCCTGTCGGCCGCGGGGAGTTCGTTGCAGGTAGCCCTCCATGATGAGGAAGGGTTCGTGCACTTCTTCGATGGTACCGGTCTCCTCACCCACGGCCGTGGCGATGGTGGTGATGCCCACGGGGCCGCCCTTGAATTTTTCCACGATGGCACCCAGTATCTTGTTGTCCATTTCGTTGAGGCCGCCTTCGTCAACGTTGAGGGCCTCCAGGCCGTATTTGGCTATTTCCACGTCAACGGTGCCGTTGCCTTTGATCTGGGCAAAATCCCGGATGCGGCGCAGCAGCAGGTTGGCGATCCGGGGCGTACCCCGGCTGCGGCGGGCAATTTCCAGCGCACCGTCTTCGGTGATGGGCACCCCCAGGATGCCCGCCGAGCGCTTGATGATGTGCAACAGGGTAGGCACCTTGTAGTAGTCCAGGTGGCAGGTGATGCCAAAACGCGAGCGTAGGGGAGCCGTGAGGAGTCCCATCCGTGTGGTAGCCCCCACCAGGGTAAAGGGGTTGAGCGTGATCTGGATGCTGCGGGCATTGGGCCCGCTGTCGATCATGATATCGATGCGGTAATCCTCCATGGCGGAGTAGAGGTACTCCTCCACTACGGTATTCAGGCGGTGGATTTCATCGATAAAAAGGACGTCGTTGGCCTGGAGGTTGGTGAGCAGGCCGGCAAGGTCGCCGGGTTTTTCCAGTACGGGGCCGGAAGACATTTTCAGCCCGGTGCCCAACTCGTTGGAAATGATGTACGACAGGGTGGTTTTTCCGAGGCCGGGCGGGCCGTGCAACAAAACGTGGTCGAGGGCTTCGCCCCGCTGTTTTGCGGCAGCGATGAAAATACGCAGGTTTTCAACCAGCTTTTCCTGACCGGCAAAGTCGTCAATGACCGTCGGTCTGAGGGCCTTTTCGATGAGTTTTTCCTCGTTCGAAAAACTCTCTCCACTTGCATCGAGTACCGGGTTTTGCATCAGAGTGTTTGTTTCAGAATGTTGTTCGCTTCGCAATGTCAGTCCCAAACCCCTTCACCCTGCCAGATGATCTTTCCCTTTCCGAGGGGGAGGATCTCATTTTTTCTGCAGGGGTCCTCGCTGTTGCCCTTGCCGTGGCAGATCATGGTGCCGTGGCAGTCGTAAAGCCACTCCTCCCCCACTGCCCGGAAGAGGTAGCGAAACTCCCCCGCTGAGCTGTACTTGAGGATTTGCACCGGGTTGTGAAGATCAAAAGCACGGTCCATCCAGGGCACCTCAAAAGGGTTTTCGGTATCGGTGCAGCCGGTTTGGGCCGCCTGAAATTCTTTGAGGCAGGTCACTTCCACGATGGCCTTTTCGCTCATGCAAATGCTGATCCTGTCGGGCAATACCTTGTACGAAAAGCTGATGCGTTGCCCGTTGCGCAGCGAGGCACCTTCAGGAAGCACGGCGGGGTTCAGCAAATCGCCGTTGTCCAGCTCAATGAGGAGGCCGCAGCCATCCAGCCCGCTGAAATCACGAACCGTACCGGCTACACTGCACGCATCCTGCCGGGCTTTTTTCGAAGAGCAACAACTCCACAGGGGCAAGGTGGCCAAAAGAAAGATGATAAATCGCATGGATCAGAAGGCTTGAAAATTAAGGGGTCTGTTACCTGAAAAAAGGGTCACTGCTTACCTTTGCGCCGCTAAAAATCAACTGTTCGCTGCTCGTTGCCGTTTGTCTTTTTTTTCACCCGAACAAATAAAACGGATGGCGAACCGCCAACCTTCAACAATCACAACAACGAAATGACCGGAACAAAAGTAAAGATCGTCAAAGGTAAATTAAAAGTACCCAATGACCCCATCATCCCTTTCATCGAAGGTGATGGCATCGGCCCCGACATCTGGGCTGCCAGCGTAAGGGTGCTCGATGCAGCCGTTGAGAAAGCCTACCAGGGCAAAAAGAAAATTATCTGGAAAGAGGTGCTGGCCGGCGAAAAGGCCTTCAACAAAACCGGAGAATGGTTGCCACAGGAAACCCTCGACACCATCAACGAATACCTCGTGGCCATCAAAGGCCCGCTCACCACACCCGTTGGTGGCGGTATCCGCTCTTTGAATGTTGCCCTTCGGCAAAAACTCGACCTCTTCGCCTGTGTGCGCCCGATACAGTACTTCCGGGGTGTGCCCTCACCGGTGCGCAATCCGAAACTGGTTGACATGGTGATCTTCCGGGAAAACACCGAAGACATCTACGCCGGCATCGAATACCTGGCAGGAACGGATGATTGCAATAAACTGCTCGATTTTCTTCAAAATGAAATGGGTGTAACCAAAATCAGGTTCCCTGAAACTTCTTCGCTCGGTATCAAACCCGTTTCCACCGAAGGCACTGAGCGCCTCGTCAGGGCCGCTATCAACTATGCCCTTGCCAACAAAAAACCCTCGGTAACC
Source organism: Saprospiraceae bacterium (assembly GCA_026993525.1). Lineage (GTDB taxonomy): Bacteria > Bacteroidota > Bacteroidia > Chitinophagales > Saprospiraceae > UBA6168. The sequence goes on along the minus strand of JALWSS010000058.1, from coordinate 317 downwards.
CTGGTGCACAAAGGCAACATCATGAAGTTTACCGAAGGCAAGTTCAAAGAATGGGGCTATGCACTGGCTGAGCGTGAGTTTGGCGACAAGGTGTTCACCTGGGCACAGTACGACCGCATTGCCGAAGAAAAAGGAAAAGACGCCGCCAACAAGGCGCAGTCTGAAGCCCTGGCCGCCGGCAAACTGCTCGTAAAAGACGTAATCGCCGACGCCTTCCTGCAGCAAATCCTCACCCGCCCGGCAGAGTACTCCGTCATCGCTACGCTGAACCTCAACGGCGACTACATCTCTGACGCCCTGGCTGCGCAGGTCGGTGG
>JALWSS010000057.1 GCA_026993525.1 Saprospiraceae bacterium | reverse complement strand
CCCCTCTAAACCCCTCCCAACCCCTCTCAATTCCTCTCAACAACCAAGGCCACTTTTTGAAGCCTGTTTCGGGCAAATGTAAGTGCCGTCAGCCAATAAAAAAGGCACCCCTTAAGTGGAGTGCCAATGGGTTTATCTTCATGGTAAAGGATTAGCCGCCAAAGCGGTATCCTACGCCCAGCCGGGGCAGGAACATGATGCCCGGCCAGTCCACTTCTTCGTGTTTGCCGTTATCTTCATAGGTGAATTTGTCGAGGAAAGTCCGGCCTAGACCCAGGCCCAGGTCCAGGATCACGCCTTTTTCAGATACGATCTTGGTGCCGATGCCAAAACCCAAACCGAAACGCGACCAGGTGAAATCGGCGTAGTCAGCGTTGTCGGTAAAACTTGCAGTGCGGTTGATGTATCGGAGAAAAACGGACAGGTAAAAGCGGTCGGCGCCGTGGCGGGGATTGAAATAGTACTTTCCCATCACGGTTACCGGTATGCCGGTGTAGTCGTAATCGTACGGCTCTCCGGTGTCGGAATCATTGCCACTGTCAGAGCGGCTGGTGAAGCCAATGATGCCTTCCACGGAGAAATTTTCACTGATGGTGAAATCGGCGCCCACGTTGAAAGTTCCGAAAAGAAGGCCCAGTGGCTGGGCTACAACGTCCACCTGGGCGGTGGAGGTTTGTGCGGCCAGGAGGGTGAGAAAAGCGGTGAGGGCAAAAAATGGTCTGTAGCTCATACAAAAAGTTTTTTGGTGAATAGATGGGCCAAATGTAGTGCAGAAATCTTGCACTTGCGAATGACCAAAGGATAACAACAATGTTTTATACCCGATCCGAAGTGGTTTGGGAATAATTCATCACTCCCGCCCAGTGTGGATGGGGAGTTTGGGCGGCTCCGCCGCCCAAACCACTTCGTTTTGAGTATAACGCTAATCGTCAGAGCGTCGGAAGCCGATGCCCCTTTTGTTGAAAATGAAGCCGCTGGAGTCCATTTTGAATTCGGCCACATCGTCCAGCACCAGGATGTTGGAGCTGATGTTCTCCCGTTCTTCCGGTGTCAGGGCTGCGAGGCGCAGGTTTTGGTTTTTGATGGCTTCGGCCACCAATTGGCGCACGGTGCGGGCGTTGCCGAAGTACTTGTCGCGGTAGCGGTACAGGAACTTGAAATACTTGTCCAGGTGGTCCTGTGCTTCGGGTGCCAGCACAATGCCCGTCTCTTCGAACATTTGCAGGGCAATCCGGAAGAGGTCCTCCGGGTCGTAGTCATTGAATTTGAGGATTTTGTCGAAGCGTGAACTGAGGCCCGGGTTGGCCTTGAGGAAGGCCTCCATGTTGTCCGGGTAACCGGCGACGAAAACAAAGAAATGTCCGCGGTTGTCCTCCATTCTTTTCAAAATGGTCTGAATGGCTTCATCACCAAAATCATTGCCGCCGGAGCGCATGGTAAGGCTGTAGGCTTCATCTATGAAGAGCACCCCGCCCATGGCTTCATCAATCTTTTCGGCAGTTTTGATGGCGGTTTGTCCCACAAACCCGGCCACCAGGCCGTGGCGGTCGGTTTCCACCATGTGTCCCCGTTCCAGAATGCCGAGGGCCTTGTATATCTTCGTCAGAATGCGGGCAATGGTTGTTTTTCCGGTGCCGGGATTGCCGATGAGCGCCGTGTGCATGTAAAAGCGGTTGAGTACATCGCGGCCGGTTTCACGGTAGTAGCGCACCAGTTGAACGTGCTCCTCGATCTGCTCTTTTATTTTCTCCAGGCCAATCAGGCGCCTGAGTTCTTCCATGGATTCTTCGAGCAATGCTTCGTCAATGGGTATGTCAGGCAGCACCTTGCCCGGTTTGATGTTTATCTTCTCAACATCCTTCAACTCAACTTCTTCCAGTTGTTCGCGCTCCAGGGAATTGGGGTCTTCGTTGGCCATTACCCGCAATCCAAGGTTGACCTTTGCTTTTTCGATGAGGTCGAAGACAAAACGGGCATTGCCGAAGCTACGGTCGCGATCGCGGTAAGCGTTGACGATGATGTCGTCTATCCTTTTTTTGGCTTCTTCGGAAAGTTTCACCCCCATTTGTTCGGCAGCAATGTCAGCAATGAGCGACAGTTCCTGGGGCAGGTAGTCTGCAAATTCAAAGGTGTGCTTGAAGCGGGATTTCAGTCCGGGGTTGCTGTTGAGGAAGTTGGCCATTTCCTTCGGATAACCGGTGGCAATCACCGCCAAATCGCCCGGGCCGTCCGACATTTCCCGGATCAGGATTTCGATGACCTCCCTGCCGAAATCTTTCGAATCTTCCTTGCTTCGTGCCAGGGCATAGGCTTCGTCAATCAGCAACACACCGCCCCTGGCTTTTTCGATGGCCGTTTTCACCTTCGGGGCAGTCTGGCCGATGTACTCGCCAACGAGGTCTGAGCGGTCCACCACATGCACGTGGCCTCTGGACAGCAGGCCCATTTTCCGGTAGAGTTTGCCCATCATACCGGCAACGGTGGTTTTACCGGTACCGGGGTTGCCGATGAAAACGGAGTGCAGGTTGATGCCCTCTTTTTCCGGGAAGCCCTTCTCTTTGCGAAGCTGAAGAAACTGGATGTACTGGGCATGCTCGTGCACTTTGCGTTTCACCTCTTCCAATCCAACCAACTTGTCGAGCTGGGCCATCACTTCTTCCAGGGTCTCCGACGGGTCATCCTGGGGCACGAAGTTGATGGTGGTGTCAGCGCCCGGCAGGTAAACGGAATTGACTCCCTCTTCAAAATCATCGTAAACTTCAAATGGCAACACCGCCAGCAAACGGTCCATGAAAACCACCTCGCAAGTGTAGCGTCCTTCGCGCCAGGAGCCCTTTACGTTGCTTCCCCAGCCGGCGGTCAGGGTGAAATACTCACTTTCGGGGTCAATGGGATTCAGCCGCACCACCTGTCCTTTCAGTTCCCTGGCGTCGTTGTAAAACTTGATGAACAGCTCACATTGCCAGGGTTCTTTTCGCAGGTTCTTCAGCAACAGTTCGGCATATACGTAGCGGGTTTCCGATTCGTCAAAGGTCTTGTAGTAAATGCGATCTTCTTCGATCACATCGTCGTAGGGCCCTTCGTAAAGCCGGATGCCCTGCAGTTCCAGAAAATTCAGTGAAACCGGTCGGCTTTCCTCACCGCTGTCTTCGATGTAGAAATAGCGCGTGGCCACTTTTTCATCCTCGATCCAGGCCTCCCAGCAATAGGTGAATTTTTTCCAGAATGAGCCCGGTTTCTTGTTGCCCCAGCCTTCGCGGATGTAAACCACGTTGTCGTACCTGGTCACCTTCCGGGTGAATTCCAGTTTGCACAGTTCCCGGCGGGTTTTCTTCACGGCATAACAGCGCAACTGGACGTTCACTTCCCAGTCTTCTTCGTCAAAAAGCTTGTTGTAAAAGGAGAGTTCGGCATAGACATAAGCCGTGTCCCAGCGGTCGAAAACCTGGCGGTACTTCTTTTTATTGTCAGCAAGCCACTCCGTTGACGAGTACAGTTTCAGTTCCCGGAACTTGTACTTCTTCAATTCTGGATGCTGGTTCTTGTTGGGCATAATATGATGCTGGAATGATTCTCTGAGGTATATCCGCTTCGCAAAAATAACGCTACGGTGCCAAGCTACAAACTGTGAATTTAGACCGGATTGGCAAGCCAAAGGTCACTTCTCTTCGTAAAACGCTGTGCATTTGCTTTCTTTCGGCCGCAAGAATCAACCTGTTGACCAATTACTCTTCGCAAATGAGCACAAACAGCAACGCTACAAAACTGGTAAAGTATTTCGGTCTCACCACCGGCATTGTCCTTCTCATCAGCTCCATCATCGGAACGGGCGTGTACAAAAAAGTGGCCCCCATGGCCCTCAACCTGGAGTCGCCGCAACTGGTGTTGCTGGCGTGGGTGCTGGCCGGGCTGGTTACCCTGCTGGGGGTACTCACCGTCGCTGAAATTGCCATGCTGATCCCGGTTTCAGGCGGGCCCTTTGCCTACCTCCGGGAAATTTACGGAGAGAAGATGGGCTACTATTACGGATGGGCCAGTTTTGCCTGCATCCAGTCGGCCTCCACGGCTTCCATCGCTTATGTTTTTGCGCATTCGTTCAATGCGGTGGTGCCGCTGCCCATACTCGGTGGCGAGTGGGAGACGATGACCGTGCTCGGCATCTTCACTCCCTTTGCCAACCTGGGCGTAAAGCTGGTGGCCGTTTGCCTCATACTGGTACTCATGGCCGTGAATTACCGGGGAGTGCAACAGGGTGGGCGAGTGGCCAATGTGGTCACCAGCATTGTCATCGTCTCCTTGTTTGCCATCATCATCCTGGCGCTGGGCTTCAGCGACGGCAGCCTCGCAAATGCCACCACTGAAGGAAGCACTTATCCACCGGCGGTTTTCGGTGAAAATTTCGGCTTCATCAAAGCGCTTTTCCTGGCCATGCTGGCTGCCTTCTGGGCCTTCGAGGGCTGGATGAACATCGGCTTTGTAGGCGATGAGATCCGCAACGCAGCGGTGAACATCCCCAAAATCCTCATCTTCGGAATTTTGATCGTAACCGGTATCTACCTCCTGGTCAATTTCAGCTACCTCTACGTTGTGCCAGTGGACCAGATGGTAGAAATAGCAAAACACGAAAACGCCATTGCAGCCGTGGAAGTGATCAGGGCCTTCGGTGGTGACGGCGGTGTGCTGGCCATTTCTGTTTTGATCGTGATCACCACACTCGGCTGCACCAATGCCACCATTCTGACGGCTGCCCGTGTCTATTACGCCATGGCTGAGAAAGGCCTTTTCTTCAAAAAAGCCGCTGTTGTCCATCCGAAGTTTCACACACCCGGCAATGCGCTGATCATGTTCTCCGTCTGGGCCTGCGTGCTGGTATTTTCCGGCACCTTCGACCAATTGACGGACATGATGGTTTTTGCCCAGTTTATCTTTTACGGGCTGGTGGTGTACGGCGTTTTTGTCCTTCGGAAAAAGATGCCCGATGCCCCCCGGAAGTACAAGGTATTGGGTTTTCCGGTTGTCCCGATTCTGTTCCTGCTGTTTTGTGCTGTCCTGCTCGGCAACACCCTGATGCAACGCCCGCGTGAAGCCGGTCTGGGCCTGCTCTTGATCGCTTTGGGAACGCCGTTTTATTATCTCTTCAAAAGAAAAAATGCCGGTTGACAAACTTACATTTGGCAACTTTACTTAAAGCGATCAAAAATGGAATTGCAACTCAGACCCTCATTGTTTTGGGATGTTGACGTTAACTCAATCGACCTTGAGAAACATAAAGCTTTGGTAATTGAAAGGATTACCTTGAGAGGCAGGTTGGAGGAGTTTAAAGCTGTATTGGATTATTATGGTAGAGACACGGTGAAGGATGTCTTACTCAATGCCCGATACCTGGACAGGGTTACACTTTCATTTTGTAGTTCACTTTTTAAAGTGCCAATCACCGAATTCAGATGTTACAAACTCGAACAGTTGAACCCAGAACATTTAAGACCAGACTCTCAGTGATTCTCTAATGTCACATTCTTTCATAAAAAAGGCCCGGCAAAGTACCGGGCACTGTCAAGAATCTTTTTTTAGACGTTTACTAAACCTTTGGAGGTTTGGTAAACGTGGGTTAAACTCCTGATGGATGTATCATACACCTGCCAGTTCGGGTTCCGGCAGGATTTTGCCTTTTTGGTTTGAACCATTGTTCCAATCGTCATCGTCGTCACCGGTATCGGAGAAGATGCCGAGGCGCTTCATGAAATTGCCGAAGCGGGTTTTGATGCCGTCCATGAAAAGGTAAATGACCGGCACCACCACCAGTGTCAGGATCATTGACGAAGACAAGCCACCGATCAGTGCCCAGGCCAGGCCGTTTTTCCATTCTGCACCTGCTCCTTTTGCCAGGGCAATGGGGAGGAATCCGATCACCATGGAAAGCGTGGTCATCAGGATGGGGCGCAGACGGACTTTTCCCGCTTCCACCAGTGCGTCGTGGGTGTTCCAGCCTTCCGCTTTGGCTTTGTTGGCGAAGTCCACGAGCAGGATGGCGTTTTTGGCCACCAGGCCTACCATCATGATCATGCCCATGATGGAGAAGATGTCCAGCACACTCAGCGAAAGCGCCATGGCCAGCAAGGCCCCCATGATGGCCACGGGGATGGAGAACATTACGACGAAAGGATAGACCCAGCTGTCGTACAACGCCACCATGATGAGGTACACCAGGAGTATGCTGGCAAGGAAGGCCAGCCCGAGGCTGCCAAAGCCCTCCTCCTGGTTTTTCAGGTCGCCGTCGTAGGTGATGTTGAGGCCTGCGGGTGGCGGCATTTCTTCGGCAAAGAGTTTTTTGATGTCCTCGCCGATGTCACCAGTGGGGCGGCCCAGGGCGTTGGATTTGATGGTGACGGAAGGCAGCCTGTTGTGGCGTTCCAACTGGTTCGGGCCCGTGGTCTGCACCACGTCGGCGAATTGCCGGAGGCGAATCTGACGGCCTTCGGGATTGACAAAAACCAGGTTGGCAATGTCTTCCACATCGTCCCGGTTGAAATCATCCAGCCGGATGTTGACATCGTATTCTTTGGAACCGTCGCGGTATTTCACATCCGTGTTGCCGTTGAAAGCCGTCTGCATGGTGGCACCGATCGTGGCCATGGTCAATCCGTATTGGGCCATCAGTTCCCGGTCCACTTTCACGCTGATCTGCGGGTTTCCTTCCTCGATGGAAAGCTCCGTTTCCACTGTTCCGGGAATGGCTTTGACCTTATCCAGCACTTTGGAGGCGTATTGCATCACCTCTTCGTGGTTGTCGCCACTGATGTAGATGATGATGGGCGCCTGGTCCGCACCGCCAAAGAATGACACCGGGGCAGCGGACACCTTAACCCCCGGGAGCAGCATTTCCAGTTCGTTTTTGGTGCGCTGGGCGTACAGGTCGGTGATTACGCCGTCGCGTTGGTCCTGGGGTACGAGCTTGAGGGTCAGCTCAGCAACATAGGGCATGTTCTGGGCATTCAGCATACCGGTTCGCACACCTACCGTGGAGAACACACCTGTGATTTCCTCTTTCTTCGCCAAATACTCCTCGGCCTGGAGGGTTGCCAGGTTGGTTTCCTGGAGGGTGGCATCTTTTGGCAGCTCGAGTCGAATGATGAACTCGCCACGGTCACCGGGGTTGATGAATGCCGTTCCGATATAACCGTTGCTGACGAGGTTGAAAGAACTGACAAACAGGTAAAACACCAGCAGCAGTAGGCCGGATGCCAACAGGTAAAGGT
>JALWSS010000056.1 GCA_026993525.1 Saprospiraceae bacterium | reverse complement strand
ACTCCCCACTCTACCCCACCCACACCGTTTTCACATTTACGAATTCCCGGATTCCGTGGAGGCTCAATTCACGGCCATAGCCGCTTTCTTTGATGCCTCCGAAAGGCAGCCGGGGGTCGGATTTCACGAAGCCGTTGACAAAGCAGGCACCGGCATCCAGCTCTTCCCGTGCGATGCGCATACCCCGCTCCGGATCGGTGGTGAACACGGCCGCCCCCAAACCGAAGCTGGTGGCATTGGCGATTCGGATTGCATCGGCTTCGTCCCTGGCCCTGATCACAGAGGCCACCGGGCCGAACAATTCTTCCTCCCAGGCGGGCATGCCGGGCTCCACCTCAGTGAGGACGGTAGGGGGATAGAAGGCCCCGGGATTGTCCGGTACGGTGCCACCGAGGATGCCCTTTGCGCCCTTTTGAAGGCTCTTCAGAACCTGTTGGTGGAGTTCGTCACGGAGGTCGTGGCGGGCCAGGGGGCCCACTTTGGTGTCCGCTTCCATGGGGTTGCCCACTTTGGCGGCGGCCATTTCTGAGGTGAAAGCTTCGACAAACTGGTCGTACACTGCCGGGACAGGGATGAAGCGCTTGGCTCCGATACAGCTTTGGCCGCTGTTGATGAGGCGGCTGGTGGCACAGATTTTCGCCGCTTCGGCAATGTCGGCATCTTCCAGGATGAGGTAGGCATCGCTGCCGCCCAGTTCCAAAACCGATTTTTTGATGAATCTGCCTGCTGTGGCAGCCACGGCACTGCCGGCAGGCCCGCTGCCAGTGAGCGTCACGGCTTTCACAAACGGGTGGGCAATGATCCTCGCCACCTCGCCACCGGGCGTGTACACATTGGTGAAAAGCCCTTCGGGAAAACCGGCTTCTTCAAAGACTTCCCCGATGGCTTTTGCGCAGCGAGGCACGTTGGAGGCGTGTTTCAGCAAGCCGGCGTTGCCGGCCATGAGTGCGGGCGCAGCAAAGCGGAACACTTGCCAAAATGGAAAATTCCAGGGCATCACCGCCAGTACCACCCCCAGCGGCCGGTAGCTCACAAAGCTGCTGGTGGCATCGGTCTCCACGGGTTCATCCCTCAGAAAGCGCTCTGCGTGTTCGGCGTAATACTCACAAACCCAGGCGCATTTTTCCACTTCGGCAATGGCCTCGCCCAGGGGTTTGCCCATTTCTACGGTAATCAAACGGCCGTATTCTTCTTTTTTTCGTCGCAAAACGTTGGCAGCCTCCAGCATCAGGGTAGCCCGGCGAACAAAAGAAGTGTGACGCCATCCGAGCCAGGCTGCGTGGGTGCCTTCAATGGCGTGCTGTATTTGTTCTGAAGAAAAATAGTCGTATTCGAAGATTTGCTTTCCGGTGAGCGGGCTGATCAATTCAGGCATGTTCCAATAAGTTTTGAGCAATCAAGCCCAAAGTTATGCTTTTGCGAAGCGAGGAAGAGCCTGCTATTTCTCAGTTTCTTGCCTCTGTTCTTCATAAAATTCCATCGCCTCTTCGTCAAAATCCTTCAACCTCACCACGATGGCCAGCAATACGTAAAACACCAGGCTGGTGGGCGGCAAAGTGATGGCCTCCTGCGGATAGCTGGCCACGATGAGCATAAAGATGACCACAGAAATGCCGAGGTAATAATTGCGGACCGGCGGAGCCTTCGTTCTGAAGTAATAATAAATGGCATACCGCAGCGCCATGAACAACAGCATCATGTAAAGCAACAGCCCCACCCAGCCCGTCTCAACAGCCAAACGCACATACAGGCTGTCGTGCGCAAAGGAGGCCAGCCAGGAATCGGGAGAAAAACGCTTGCCCCAAAAACCGGTACTGCCCAGGCCTGCCCCAAACGGATGCGCCTGAATGAATGGCTGTATCTTTTTCTGGTTCTCCATCCTGACCCGGATGGTGTCCTTGCTCTCCGGTTTGAAGGCCGACTGGATGCGGTAAATGACCGCACTGTGGGTGGATTTCATCACGAACGCCGTTCCGAAGAGCAAAAAGAGCAGGAACGAAAGAATGGTTTCCTTGCGAAGGGTAATGACCACATAAAACAACAGGCCCAACGGAATCATGACCACCGGCGTGCGCGACCCCGCCAGCGCCATGGCAATGAGCATGCTGATGGCAATGAACACCAGCGAAAGCCGCTTCCATATTCTGAATGGCCCGGTAGCCAGCACGACGGCAAACATGCACATATATGCCATCAAAATGCCGTAGGTGGTGGGGTCGGAAAAAAAGGAGAATATCCTCAGCCGGCTCCACTGAAATATCAACTGAAATCGCTCCTCATCGGCGGCCACCCAGGCCAGCTCCGTGGGCGAAAAACCGATGTACTCCTGCTTCAAACCATACAGGGCCGATAAAAATCCCAACCCTATGATAACCTTGATGGTGATTACGATCCGCCGGTAGCTGCTCAGCGCATAACATGCAATGAAATACAGGGCCAGCAACAACGCCACGGTGCGCACCGTGTACACCCAGGCCATTTTGGAAAGCGCCCAGGGGTTGAGCACCTGCATCAGGTTGTAATAGATCCAGCCCAAAACGAACATGCTCAACGGGTGCCAGGCAAACGACAGGTCCCGCTGGCTGACCACCCGGCCCAACAGGCCAATGAGCAGCACGCCCAACAGCCCGTCCAGCGCAGTGCCGATGGGCGCATCCGTATATTTTCCAACGAAACCGAGAAAAAAGATGGCTACCAGCATCACATTCACCCCTACCAGCAAATCGGTAAGCACCGCAGTGAGCACCACCAGCGCCAGCGCCGCACCAGCCAGGAGCATGGCCAGCTTCAACGGCAACATGGATACCACAAAACCCAACCCCAGCGAAAAAAGAACCAGCAGCAACACCCCCAACGGGCTGCTGAGCTTGTCCCTGACAATCCACTGCCAAAGCCTGGATGCCAGAAGGTTACCGGTATGAATGCTTCGCTGCGGCATTTCAAAAAAATACGACTTTCAGAAAACTGGCCAGCAGGAAGAGCCCGCCCATGGCCACGGCCAGGGTCTCTGCCAGCTTTTCTTTCTTCGTCAACTCTCTTTCCTGAAAGTTTGGTTGTTGATCAATCATGGTTGAAGGTTTTTATGGAGGTTTTTTGATGGGGTTTTTGATGAGGTCTGAATCGCTGATGAAGCGGATTATTTGATTTCGCTGAATTCCATCTGTCGTATCCCAATCCGTGTAATCCCATAATCCAATTAATCCGCGATTCAGACATCCCTTCCGCACACGGCGGCCGGGAGACCGCCACTTAGACCCGTCAACGAGCAAAGCTCGTGACGAGCATTCGTTGTATTTGGTTTTCCCGGGGGTTTGAATTGCTGGTAGCTCTTTCATCCCTCATCCCTCTCCCGATCCCGAAGAAATTTCGGGATCGGGATCATCCCTCATCCCAATCCTAATAATCCGTGATTCAGACATTCTGCCAAATGCCCCTCTACACGGCGGCCAGGAGACTGCCACTTAGATCCGTCAACGAGCAAAGCTCGTGACGAGCATTCGTTGTATTTGGTTTTCCCAGGGTCTGAATTGCTGGTAGCTCTTTCATCCCTCATCCCTCATCCCTCATCCCAATCCTAATAATCCGCGATTCAGACCTTCTTCCGCACCCTCAAGAAACAGCAAGCTTGCTGTCCACCAATTGCCAGAACTGCCGTGCCCTTTCCTCCCAGGTATTATTCCGGGCTTTTTCCTGTCGCTGCGCAATTCGGCTTTTGTTGTCATCGGCAATGGCCCGGTCAATGGCGGTGAGGAAGGTCTCCTGGTCGTCGGCCAGGTAAATCGCTTCCCGGAAGTCCCGGATATCTTCGGAAAAGGGAGTAGAGACCACCGGTTTGCCCGCCGCCAGGTATTCGTTGATTTTCAGTGGATAGATGCTGGCGGTCAGTTTATTCAGCCTGAAAGGTATCAGCACCACGTCGAAATATTGCAGGTAGGCCGGCAATTCGGTGATGTGCCTGCCACCTGTAAAATGGACATTGGGCAATTGGTCGAGTCCAATTCGCTGCGGCTCATCGCTGTTTACGGGGCCCACCAGGATCAGGTGTTTGTCGCTGTGGTGCAGGGCCACCTTTTTCAGCAGTTGGTAATCAATCCGGTGGGGGTCCAAGTTGCCGGTGAAGCCGATGAGCTTGCCCTGGAGGCCCATCAGTTCCTGGGGCTTCGGGTAAAACTGGCTTTGTGCCGTTTCGAAAATGGCCGTATTGGCGGCATTGAAAAGGGGGTGGCTGTCAGGATTGATGGCGCGGCACTTATCCAACAGGCCCCGGGAAGTGGTTAGCACCATATCGGCTGATTGGATGACCTGCCGCTCCAGTCTGGCGCCGTGGCGGGCGGTGTAGGTCTCCTCTTGCATGTCGTCAATGCACTGGTAGATGTTGAGGAGTTGGCCGTATCCCTTCGGTAAAACACCGGCGTAGTAAGGGTTGTAGCAATTCAGGTAGATGAAATTCTCCAACCTGTATTTGCTCAGCAACTCCCGGATGGAACCCAGTACGCGCTTCCGGTTCCACTCGTAGAGGCTATTGAACGTTTTGCCTTCATTCAGCCAGTTGATGGGCATGACGGCCGGTGGTTGCACTCCCGTCATTTCAGGGTGGCCGGGTATTTCTTCGTAAAAGGTTGTCCCGCTCAGCATGGCCGCTGCCCTTTTTCTTGTCAACGGCTCACCCGCCCTTGTGAGCACATCCTTGAACGTATAGGGATGGTTCACATAAAACACCCGGCTGGTCTTCTTCAACTCTCCTGCCAGTGACAAGGACACCGAGGAATAGGGCATATCCCACGGAAAAAGGGTGTAATAAACTATGTCGGGAGTTGAGCTCATCTGCCGGCGTTTTCGGGAGCTTTCAGCACCAGAAATTCTTTTGTGATCAAATAGGAGAACGGAAAGAAGCGCAGGTTCACTTTTTCCAGGGGTTTGAAGTTGTTCAGAAAAGAATGGCTCTTCCTGAAAACCGGTACCAGGCCGCTTTTCCGGATGGTTTGCATCAGGCGCTTGTGTGTGAGCCGGTTCAGGCCATTGTAGGCCTGCACCAGGTCGGATTCTTCTTCGCCAACGATCGTGCGGTTGTTCCTCTCAATCCACTTCAGCAACAGGCCCTGTGGCAGAAACTGGCACCAGGGCAGGCCAAGAATATGGGTCACATGACTGGCATAGGGGCTTTGCCAGGGCGGATAGGAAATGAAGATCCGGCCACCTTCAGCCAGCACATTGCGCAGCGAACAAAAGATTTCTTCCAGAATGGGGTACTGGATGTGCTCTGCAACGTCGTTGAGGACGATGAAGTCGTACTTGTCTTCAACCGGATCGGTGAGGATGTTTCTGACTTCAAATTTCACATTATCCACCTTGTGCTTTTTCTGCAAGTCCTTCGCAATGTGAATGTGGTGGCGGTCAATGTCGAAGCCATGCACCGTGCAATTCCACTGGCTGGCGTACCAGAGGCTCATGCCCCCCATGCCACAGCCGAAGTCGAGGATTTTCTTTCCATCCAGGTTGAACATTTCCCGAAGGAGGTCCTTGTCAACCCGCAGGTGGTTGGCCTCGTCGTCCAGAAAATTCTGTTCGGCATAGCTGATGCCTTCGAGGTACAGTTCAGGAGAAATCATTGGTTCTGTATTATTCGTTCCCATGGTTTTATACTCAAAACGAAGTGGTTTGGGCGGCGTAAGCCGCCCAAACTCCCCATCCAAACTGGGCGATAGCGATGAATTATTCGCAAACCACTTCGAGTTGGGTATATCATTTTGGGGAGTGGTTGTTTTCGAATGGCGGAAGCTGCTTTTTCAGCTCATCAAAGCATTACAAATGCTTTGCCTGTGCTTCTTCCATTCTATTCAATTGCGTTGCAGCCGGTCCGGGTGCATCTTTGCTTTTTGCAACTTTAGCCACCACCTTCAGCAAGGATTCTTCGCCCCGGAGCAGCTTCATTGCGAAGCGAAGCAAAGACCCGAGAAAGCCTTTCATGTAAACAAAGGGCATCAGCGGGTTGACCCGGAAATGCCGGTGCAGGTACAGTTGCATCAGCACGAAACTCAGAGCATAAGCCAGCAATGTTCCGAGTGCCGCCCCTGCAACACCCATTTTTGTGATGAAAAAGTAGTTGAAGCCTGCGGTAAGTACCAGGCTGAGCAGGGTGTATTGAAAATTGATCCCTGGCCGGCCGGCGCTGTCAAGCAAGGTGCCAAACTGCACGGCATACGGAATGAACAAGCCGAAGAGTATGGTGATGCGCAGCAACATGGCCGATTCTGTATATTCAGGACCGGCCACAATGTGGATGATCCACTCTGCAAACAGCTCAACAAGGATGATGACCGGCACCAGAAATGCCAGAATGGCTCCCACGGCCTTTTCATAGAGAAACTTCAGGGCGCCGGTTTCGCTGGTTCTGCGGGCGGTTTGTGGAAAGAGCATGGAGGCCATGCTGTGCGTCGGAATGTCGGTGAGGTTGGTGATCCGCATGGCGGCATCGTACAGGGCTACGGCAGCAGCTCCCGCTCCGGGCAGTGCCCCCAGGAGCAACTTGTCGCTGTTGCGGAAGATCTGGGTGCTGAGGTTGGTTCCGAGCACGTATTTGCCGAAGCGGAAGAGTTTTCTGACCCAGCCCCAATCCACCTGGCGGCTGTAGTTGAGCCAGGGCCGGGCAAAGTACCAGGCCACCAGCGAGCCGGCAACGGCAGCGCCCACCTGGTACCAGGCCAGGGTGGTCAGTGCGATGTTTTTACCGAAGGAAAAAGCAAACAGGATATAGGCAAACAGGACACTGCCCTTGAACAGGTTGCTGAAGAAGATGCCTTTGAAATCGAGGTTGGCCTGCTGGATGTAGTTGAACTGGAAAAAGGGGATCAGCGCCAGGGTGGTAAACGAATAAATGCGCAGCAGTGGCGCCAGATCAGGGGCATTGAGCAGCTGAGCCGCCAGTCCGGCAAATCCGTTTAGCAGCAATATGATGACCCCGGTAAGCAGCAGGTTGAGCACCACGGAGGCGGTGTTGATGCGGGCAGTTTCCCCGTCGTTGTCGTGCTCAGAGAGGTACTTGACGAGGGCGTTTTGTAACAAGCCGATGCGGCCGACCTCCAGAATGGAAACCACCACGGTGAACAACACCCAGGTTCCGAATTCCGCCTTGTGCAATGAGCGGAACAGGATGACAGCGCCCCCAAAGCCGTAAAGCAATGAAACCGCTTTCTCCATGAGGGTGTAAGCCCCCGAGCGCAACCAATAGGCGTGTTTCAAAATGATTGATTTTGGATATCAGGCATTGTTTCGCTCCACCATGTTCAGCACACAGCCGAGCAACTTCGAGTCCATTCGTTTCATCCAGTCAAGGGCATCTTTATCGTTGAGGCCGATGCTTTTCTCTGCAGAGAAAACGGCGACCACTTTTTCTGCATAGGGCAACAATTCTCCCGCATCGGAATAGTCGTTGGCGGAAGCCGCTTCCAGGAGCACATAGTCGTAATGACGGCGGTATTGCCTGAGGATGGCCGCAAAATCCCGGTTGGCAAAAACCTCCGACGGGCTTTTGTCTCCTCCTTTGTTTCCGACAATGTCAATGTTTGCCAGCACGGGGTCCTTCCAGCCTACGGTGTGCCCGGGGGCCTTTCCGTTTATTGCCCGTTTCAATCTTTTCCGGATTGGCAGGCTTTCGTTTGTCTTCAGCAACAGGGTCGGCTGGTCTTTGTGTGCGGAGAGGTCGTTGTTCCGGAAGTTGGTGTCAATGATGAGCACCCGTTTGTTCTTCAATGCCAGGGCATAAGCCGTCATCAAGGTCAGGAAGGTTTTGCCTTCGCCCTCCTTCAGGCTGGTGAACAGCACCTGGCGGGCACCGTGGTTTTCTATTGCGGAGCGAAGTTTCCGGACGCTTTCCTTGAGCATTTCCAGCTCTTTTTCCGGCATTTCCTTCGAAAACAAATGGTGCAGTTCCAAAACCGGTTCATGTACTTTGGGCACCTGGCCGATGAGGGGCAGCCCCACGAATTGCGAAAAGCGATAAGCGTTTTGCAGGGTGCTGTCAATGAACGCCAGCACAAAGAGCAACACCGCTGTGAATGTGCCCCCGGCCACCCCGGCAAAGAGGGTGAACAGCCCCCTTTTGGAGGGCTCTGGCTCGTAGGGAAACTCGACGGGTTCCACCAGTGCCAGTGGGTTTTTCAAGCCCTCCGCACGCAGCCGGGCGGCGTCAAAGTCGCTGCGCACCCGGAGGTATTCCTTTTCCACCCGGTCTTTTTCTTCCTGTAGTCCGGCCAGGTAATTGTCATCCCTGAGCAGTTTTTCAAACTTCTGGCGTTGGCGTTGGATCTCAGCTTCGTAAGAGGCGATGGCGGCGTTGGCCAGTTCCAGGTCCAGTTTTTTCTCCACGGTTTCCATGATCCATGAACGCACCTGTTCGTTGACTCGCTGGCGCAAATCACTGTTCAAAGACACACCCTGGGCAATGTAGTTGGCCTGTTTGCGGCGCAACTCATTGATCTTCGATTCCAGGTCGCCGGTGTTTCGGTTGCCATGGGCTTTGCGCTCTATGATCTTATCCTGCAGGGCTTTGATCTGACGGTCAATCCGGTTGAAGTCTTCGCTGAGGAAGAGCTGATCGGCGTAATCATCGCCGGTAAAGCGGGTGTATTGCTGCACTTTGCGGTTGAGGATGTCAATCTGGGCCTTCAGGGCGGTGGCCGTTTTGCGCTGATCTTCCAGGTCGGATTCCAGCTCTTTGAGGTGTGAAACGATAGACCCCCGTTGCGCATCCAGGTCTATGAGGTCGTTTTCCTTTTTGTAATCGTTGATGAGTTGCACGATGGAGTCCAGCTCAGCCCTTCTTTTCCGGAGTTGTTCTTCGTGAAATTTCAGCGCTATGTTTTCGTCGTAAAAAATGTCTTCTTCGTAAAGTTTGAAAAACTCCTGAACGAAAGTGTTCACCACGAACTGGGCCAGTTGAGGGTCTTCTGCTTCGTACTCCACTGACACCAGGTCGCTCTCCCCCACCCGCTGAATTTTCAGGTCTTCATCGAGGGTTTCGTAGTCGTATCCAAAAGCCTCAGCCAATCGTTGCGACGGTGGCGGTTGGTTGGTGACCGTCTCGTTGATGGAATCTGAAAGGTTGGTCTTCAGCTTTTGAACAATGCTGTCAATTTCACTTTGGTGGAAAGGCAGTTCATCGGGTTCGGGCCTGCGGAACGGCGGCCCTGCATCCTCGCTTACGCCCAGGTCGTGTTCCAGCAGGCGCTGTGTGAGAACGTTGAGCGTGGTGCGGCTTTTCATCCGCTCGATGAGGTTGTTGAAACTGCTCTCGATTTGGAATTGCTGAACGAAAGAACCTTCTTTCTGGAGCGTGAGGCCCTTGTACTCGATGATACCCGTTGAAATGACAGCCCTGGCTTTGTACGATTCAGCCTGCGACCCCAGAAAAATCCAGGTGGTAGCCGACGTCAGAACCGTTACGAGTACAATGAGCCACCGCTTTCTCCATAGTATGTTAAACAGGTACCAGAGGTCCATAAAGGGCGATAGAGTTTTCTCAAAATCTGTGGGGGGTAGCTGACTTTCAACACCGGCAGAAATGTCACATGCGCAAATTACGCATACCGGCAGTTTTTGTGTGCGGGAAGGGTAGGTTTCAGAAAGACCGGCCAAAGTTAGTCAAATCCGGCCTGCGGCGATAGCACTTCTAAAATCAGGCCTTTTTCTGTTTTTCCGGAAATTGTGCCTGCAATGTTGGGATCACCCACCCTGCAATCGTCTTTTCCCATGTTTTTCAGGAAAACCGGCCCGTTAACCTCCATAATCCCCATAATCCCCATAATCCCCATAATCCCCATAATCCTTCATAATCCTTCATCCCCGATGAAAATCGGGGTCATAACCCTTCATAATCCCCATAACCCCCATAATCTTTAATAAACCACAGAGTAAAAGGAGTTGAAAACAGAGTAGAGCAGAGTAGAGCTGCTAACCGACCCCGATACCGAAAGCTTTCGGTATCGGGGACAACCGACACCCCCATCAAAAACCCAATAAAAACCTCTCAAAATCTCAATAAAAACCCTCAACATCTCCTACCTTTCGCGCATACATTTTTCATTGACTCTCACCACCAAAATCCAAATCCATGTCATTCCGTTTCAGAATCTGTAAAAACGACACCACCACCTTGCTGCGCAAGCATTTCAATGCCACTCCCATGCGGGTGCCTGACAGCAGCGTGCAACCATTGTTGATCGTGGCCGAAAAAGCAGGCAAAACCGACAAGCGGGGCCACATCAAGCACCTGCTCAGCGGCAATCCCGACATTCAGCCCGAGCTCCACGACGATGCGGTGGCCAACGTAGAAATCCAGAAAACCCGGTCCATGGACTGGGACATTGGCGCCAAATTGCTGGACGGATTTCTGCAGGGTTTCAACCTGCCCGGTGCCAGTGTGACGGCCGCACTGGCCAATGCCAAAACCATCTCACTCTCCTTTCAGAATGTGCGACGGCACTGGATAGACAAAAACGAACTGGGTTCCCTGTTGAACGGCAAAAAGGTGGACCTCACCCACCCTTCTGTCGGCATCTTTCTCGGTGACGATGCCCAAAACATGCTCCTGGTCACCGATGTCATCGTCAGCAACGGCATCGCCATCAACGTGGAAAAATCCACGGACGGAAACATCGAAGCCAAAGTGCCCGTGTTGCAGCAGATTGCCAGCGATGCTTCTGCCAAAGTGGAGGTCAAAAAAGGCAACAACAACTCCATCGTTTTCGAAGGGGCGGATTTTCTCACCTTTGCCTTTTCCTGTGTAAAGCTGGAACTGGACCCCGCCACCGGCTTCCTCAGCGTGGGCCTGACCGTGGTGACCCGGGAATCGAAAACGCCGGGCGCTGCCCCGGAAGAGGTGAAAGTGCCCCAACCGGTAGAACTGGATGACGACCTTTTCGAACCGGGCTTGCTGGAGTGGGACTGAGCCTATCTTCCTTCGGAAAAACCAAAGCTGGCGGAAACGGGGAGAATGCCGTCTCTGATGAGCAGATCGAGGTATTGCCGGCTGCCAACCTTGTTGAGGTGCTGGTAATCTCCAAAGCCCTCGGTTCCGGCAATGGAATCCGCATAGTTGTGAACGATGAGACCCGTGGCTGCCTGGGTGGCTGCGATCAACTCATCCAGGTTGGCTATTTTCTTCGCAAATGGCGGAAAGTAGGGATTCACCACCAGCACCACCTCCACTCCTTTTTCTTCGTAAAAATCCACCACAGCTTTCAGGTCGGCCAGCATCTCATCGGTGTAGGTAAACAGAAAAGGGGCTTCCTCCTTGACCTTTTCCCGAAGTGTCGGTGTGATGACCCGGTCCAACAGCCAGTCTTTGTCGGAATTCTTCCAGTAAAAAAGGGCCCTTTGAAAAACCTCGTTGTTGTAGCGGAAAAGGTGCGACACCCGGCCACCGTACCAGGCCTTCGGAAAACGCGCTTTCAGGAAATTGCGCAAGCGAGCGGAATACGGCGTGTAACAATTAAATCCCGTGGAGAGGTTTTCATCCATGCGGGTATCCAGCATGCTGATGTCAATGATGAGTTTGCGGGGTGCAGGATTGATGTCCAGGTAGTCGGACAGCAGCACCCTGGCCAGGCTCATGGGCATGGCGTTGTAGCTGAGGTTGCAGGTTTCCAGTCCGGTTTTTTCCTCGATGTAGGGTTGGTAAAAGATGAGTCCCCGGCTGTTGCCCATGAAAAGCAGGTCGCAACCGGCCTCACCCCGGTACAGGCGGCTGAAACGGAACTGGCTTTCAGAGACAATGCTGCTCAAAACTTCACCACCGATCCTGTCGCCGGTGAAGGTGAACAGGGCAAAAGCGAAAACCCACAATATTCTCTTTACACCTGAACTCATGCGTTAAAATTGGAAGTAAATGAAAGCATTGGAATTAAACGTTCCGAAAAAGGCGATCATCCACAGAAGGATGGCAAAAGAAGCCAGGCGAAACACCGGCTGCCGCACCACAAGCGAGCTGTAATTGAACCTGAAATCGCTGATCTCCACCAGCAAGAGGAAGGCAATGAGCAGCACGCCTTTTGCGACGAGAAACTTGTTCATGATCTGCGCCACTGTGAAACCCTCCAGGCCGGCCATTTTTTGCAAAACCGCCGCCGCCGTTGAAAAATCCGGGCTTCGGAAAAACACCCAGGCCAGGTTTGTAAAGAGGTAAACCAACAAAATGCTGAGCCCGGCATTGGCCCACCGGGGTGCCTTCAATGTATGCATGACGGAGGTCCAAACGTTGGAGAACAGCCGCTGCACCACCAGGTACATGCCGTGCAGCCAGCCCCAGAAAACGAAAGTCCAGTTGGCACCGTGCCACAGCCCCCCCAGCAGCATGGTCAGCATGAGGTTGCGGTAGGTTTTGGCGGTGCCGTGGCGATTGCCGCCCAGAGGGATGTACAGGTAATCGCGCAACCAACTGGACAGCGAAATGTGCCAGCGGGTCCAGAATTCCGAAAAGTTTCCGGAGAAATACGGCGTCCTGAAATTGGCGGGAAAATCAAAGCCCAAAATGCGGGCAAAGCCGATGGCAATATCCGAGTACCCCGAAAAGTCGCAGTAAATCTGGAAGGAGTAAAAGATGACAGCGATGTAAAGGTTTACAGAGCCGAACGAGGAGGGGTCGGCAAAACATTGGTCAACGATGGGCGCCAGGCTGTCGGCGATGGCCACTTTTTTGAAAAAGCCCCAAAGCACCTGCGCCGAGCCTTTGGTGAAGCGATCCCACTCAAAAGGATGATCGGAGCGGAACTGCGGCAGAAAATCGCTGGCCCTGACAATGGGGCCGGCCACCAACTGCGGCCAGAAGGCCACGAAAGTGGCAAATTTGACGAGGTCGTGTTCGGGTTCCAGTTTCCTTCGGTAAATGTCAATGGTGTAACTCATGGACTGGAAGGTGTAAAAGGAAATGCCGACCGGAAGGATGATCCCCAGTGTGCTGACAGATGGCTGCAAACCAAAGGATTGCAACAGCTCGACGAAGGAGGAAATGAAAAAATCAAAATACTTGAAGAAGCCCAGAAAACCCAGGTTGACCACCATGCTCAACAGCAGCAGGCGCTGTCTTCGCTTCTCATCATTTTCTTTGTATATGGCAGCGCCTACCCAATAATCCACCAGGGTTGACATGGCAATGAGCGACAGAAAGCGCCAGTCCCACCATCCGTAAAACAGGTAACTGCCCACCAGGGCCAACAGCAACCTGGCCCTCCCCTTCAGTGCAAAGTACAAAGGGATGAATATTGCGACGAAAACGAGAAATGCCAGGCTGTTGAATATCATTGATCGTATTGGGTTTTTGCCTCCGGGGCTCTCTCCAGTTCAGCTTCGGCCAGCGGCCGGATGGCATCCAGCCAGATCTTGTAGGCCTCCGGCGTCAGGTGCACACCGTCCACGGTCAGTTCTTTTCGAAGCTGGCCGTCTTGTCCGGTCATCTTTTCGTGGAGGTCAACGTAAGGCACCTTCAAGTTTTCGGCCAGTTTCCTGATAGAGTCGTTCACTTCGACAATTGCCAGGTTGTCAACGGGCACATACCAGGCACGCCGGTTTACGGGCAGAATGCTCATCAGGTAGAGCCGGGTTGAGGGGTGTAATTCCCGGATTTCGCTGACCAGGGATTTGTATTTCTCCGTTACAATATCCGCCGGATGGTAAGCAAGGTCGTTGATTCCGGCCATCAGGAAAACGGCCTGGGGCGCCGGTCCGAGCGCCGTCGTCAGCCGCTCGCGGATGCCATCGCAATGGTCTCCCGGGATGCCCCTGTTGTAAATCCTGTGGCTACCGAACCACTCTTCCCAGTTGCCGGCTGCGGTAAGGCTGTTGCCGAGAAAGACGATGGCGCCGGGCTTCACAGGAAATGCTTCAAACATGGCTTTGCGGTTTTGATAATTGACAATGACGCCGGGGCTGGTCACTTTCTGAAAAACCGCCCGCAACCCGCCGTAACGGATCACTGCCCAGATCAGCGCCGCAATAAACAACACATTCAAAAGAAGCGATATGTAAAGCAGGGTTTTCCGCATGATCAGGGCCGGGGGCCGGTGCCGGGCTGTTTGAGCAATTCGTCAATTTTCACCTTTTTATTGTGCTCGGTGGGCTTGAAGTTTTTGTCGGGGTTGCCCATCTTCAAAAGGGCTTTTACCTGCCGGAACACAAAACCCGGAAGGTGCCAGATGGCCTGCCATACCTGCGCAGGCACTTTGCTCAGGTACAACACCAAAAAGATGTTGAGCGCAAAAACCATCAGGGCCGTCAGGAGCACCAGGCTCAGCCACGGCACAACGAACAGTGCCAGGAGCCCCAGCAACACCCCCACCCCGACCTGGATGAACATGGGCGGGGCAATGGTGACCAACCCGAAAAGCAACTGGTTGAAAGACCCATTGATGAGGCCCCTTCGGAGAATGCCGAGGGCATTGCCCACATTCTGGAAATAGGAGAAAAGCCAGCGGCTGCGCTGGGTTTCCACCGCCTCGGCAGAGCTCACTTTCTCGTCGTAAACAATGGCATCCCAGGCGTAGGCGATGCGCTCATTTTGCCGAAGGAGAAAATTTTGAAGAATCTTGTCTTCCTGAAGCATCCGCTTGTATTGGTGCTGGCCCTCGGTGATTTCCTTGCTGTTGAGGTAAGCCCGGTACAGACCGGTTTCTACGGCCATTCCGGAACCGGAGATCACTGCCGACGAGCCCAGGCGCCAGGGCATGTAGCGGTCAATCCAGTTTTTGTAAAACTCTCCGATGGCATCGGCGCAGGCGTAAACGCTGTCCAGGTTCTTGGCGGTGCGCTGGCCCTGGATGGCCCTCCAGCCACGGCAGGAAAAATCATTGACCACTTTCAGAAAATCCGGGTGGGACAGGTTGTCGGCATCAAAAACCACCGTGTAGTCATGGGGTCTCACATAGCGGTCCATGGCATGGATCACGGATTTTATTTTGAGGTTCAGCGCCGGTTCCGGCCTGAGCACGGTCAACCGCTCGTCCGTCAAAGTCCAATCAGACAGGTCGCAGGCATCGGCCACCAGGTAGATGTGAAAATTGGGGTAGCCCTGACTGAGCAACGAGTCCACCAACCCTTCGGCAATGGTGGCGTTTCGGTAGGCGGTGATGATACAGCCAAAATCAAACTCCCTTTCTGTTGATTTCCCGCCAATGGGGTCTTTTCTGAAAATGCCAACCGCGGTAAGCACAAAGGGCAGCACCAGAAAAGCTGCCCAGGCCACTCCCACAATGACGAGAATTACGGATGTCAGATCCATTCAACAACAGTTTGATTCCTGCAAAAAGAAGTGCGGGGGTGAAATGGCTGTCAATAGACGGCCGTAAAAGTAAGGGGGCGGGTATTGTGTTGGGTCATATTTTTTCCTTCGGCAAAATTCCACCTGACTGCCCGGATGAAGGCTTTGAGGTTGTCAAACTCACCTTTGGCCAGGAACAGGAGGCTGTTCCAGGGTATTGTGACGAGAAACAGAAAGAGAAAAAACACCAGCACCTGAGCCGTTTTCCTGTTTCTTCGCATAAAGAGGATTCGGTTCCTGTTGAGGTAAAAAGTCTTGGCCGCTCCCATTCGTCCAACGGAAATACTCTCTTTGTGATAAACCCTGACCCGGTTGTCAACGAAAACTTTGTAACCGGCCTTTTTGATGCGCTCACACCAGTCCAGCTCTTCGTAATACAAAAAGTAGTCCTCAGACATGGTGCCCACCGTTTCAAGAACGCTCCGGTGAACCATCATGGCGGCCCCGTGGCAGTAGGCAGTGGGCCCGGGTTGATTGAAGCTGCCGTCATCGGTCTGGCGCTCACCGAGGGTCTTGTTCCTGCCCGTCAGGGGGTGCACCCGGGTTGTTCCGGCGTATTGTATCACATCGGGTACCAGGTCCGGAATGGCGTTGAAATAGCAAAGCTTCGGGCTAAGGATGCCCAGGTCCGGTACAGTTTCAAACAGTTGCAACATGGACTCGATGACGCCATCGGTCAACTCTGCGTCGTTGTTTACGAAGAAAATGAAATCGCCGTGGCAATGCGGCAGGGCGAGGTTGTTGCCGCCGGCAAAACCGAGATTTTCCTCGCTTCGCAAAACATTGACCGAAGGGAAAAAGTCATTGATCGCTGCCGTTGGGTCTTGCTGAGAGGCGTTGTCCACCACGATCACCTCGGTGTTTTGGTAGCTGTTTTCAAAAATGCTTTCCAGCAATTCAAGGGTTTCTTCCGTTGAATTGAAATTGACGGTGACAATGCTGACCAAAGCTTGCTTCACACACTATACGTTTTCTTCCTGCAACATGGCAGGAAAGGTTTTCCAGATCAGGCGCAGATCAAACCAGACGGAATGCCGCCTGGCGTACTCTATGTCCAGTTGGATTCGCTCTTCGGTTGACATATCGCCTTTGCCGCGTTTGGTCACCTGCCAAAGGCCGGTAAGACCGGCCGGGGCTAGAAATCGCTCCGCCCACTCGTCACGGGTCAGCAATTCGGCTTCGTACAACGGCAATGGTCTGTTGCCTACCAGGCTCATGTCGCCCTTCAGAATGTTGAACAGCTGGGGCAACTCGTCCAGGCTGGTTTTCCGAAGGATACGGCCCAGGGGGGTCACCCTCGGGTCATTTCCGATTTTTAAAAACAAGCTGTTGTCGCCGTTGCCATACTGGTTGAGATGCTGCAAATCCCTCAGGCGCTTGTCGGCATCTTTGTACATGGACCTGAACTTGTAAAAATCAAAAACATGGTAACCGGTTCCGACCCGCTTTGAGCGGTAAATAACCGGGCCCCGTGATTCCAGTTTGATGGCCAAAGCTATCAGCAACAACAGTGGGCTGAGGCACAAGATGGCCGTTCCGGCCACCGCCACATCCAGTAATCTTTTCCAGAAATCCAGCTTTAGCGGCTTTGCCACTTCGGGCTTCACCGAAAGGTCAATGAGCTCTTTCTTGAATTTGCAAAGAAAGCTGATCCGTTGATAGAGGTCGGGCCACCTGACCGGTGCGTCGTAATAATCATCAAAGCCTTTTTCAAGGGCTATCTTCTTTTTGTCAATACCCGAATCGTTGATGGCTATTACAGGAATGTACCTCAACACCGGATGGTGCCTCAGGTTGCGTAGGAGGAGAAAGCGTTCGGCTTCCAGAATCTCCATCCTGCACAAGATGGCCATTGGAAGTTCAGCGGAATCCCCCTTTTCGTGCAATTCTATGGTCAATTGCCTGAACAGCTCAAAAGAGCTTTGTTCCGAGCGCAACTGAACATCTGTGCTGTAATAAGGGAACTTGAGTAGAAAGTCTCTCACAGCAGGCCCGAATCCAAGTGCGATCACTTGTTTTTTGACATGGACCTGATGGACCATTTTCAATGGTTGGTTCATAGTGTTTGCTGGGTTGTGGTGTTTTCAGGATTTAAAGCTCGTGGAGCTCTTACCTGTTTATTCAGTCAGAAATCCTCTGACCAATTTGTCTTGTTTCAAAAGTATAATCGTGAGAAAGCCAGTCGGTGTGTAAGGCATTTCAGTTCTAATTGGAACTGAATACTTCGGGGATATCGAGTACCTCTTTGAGGTTCTCCCTGAGTTGTAAGGGATTAAAGGGCTTTGTCAGAAAGTGCTTCACGCCCAGGAACCTGCATCGGGCCACCAGGCCATCTTCTTCGTTGGCAGTGATGACAATGACCGGAAGTTCTCTGAAGAATCCCGATTTTCTGATGCTTTGCAAAAATCCTACTCCATCCAGGCGTGGCATGTTGATGTCCAGCAGGATGGCATGTGGCAGGTTGCCTTTCATGAGCCAGGCCATGGCTTCCATGCCATCGTTTAGGGTTACCACATCGTAATCTTTGGAAAGGATACTCCCCAGGAGGTGCCTAATAGAGTTGTTGTCGTCAATGACGAGAACTTGTTTTCTCAGGTGTTGCATTTGTTCATTGTTTTGGATCATTGCTGTGTTTGAGCACAACAATTGCCACAGGGGCAGCAGCTTAAACCACTTAAATCAGCTTTCGGGAGATATTAGAATGAGCACGCTGAAAACAAGGGGGGAAGACTTTTCCGGCGAAGCGGAAATCCGGTGTTTCAATTTTCAGGTAAGACCACGTTCGACTGAAATGCGGGGAGTGAATACGGGGTTCCTTGCTCCAGTTGAACGCCGACAAAGTTAAGGCAGAGAAGTTTAATAATCAAATTCCTTCACTTTGTTGTGTGATTCTATTGTTAACACCGATGTCACAGTCAAAGCAGGACACCCCTTGATATTAAATGGCTCCATTCAGACGGGCGTCCATTCATCAGGTAACAGCGTCTGTTAAATTTCCGTCTGTCCCATCTTCAAAATGGTCATGAATTCTTCTTTTTCTAGTGGCATCACTGAAAGACGTCCAATCCTTACCAAACCAATGTTTTGTAAAGACGGTTCGGCTTTTATTTGCTTCAGAGAGACGGGCTTGTTCAGGGGTTTGACAGGAACCACGTCAACGACTGACCAGTCTCCTTTGGTGGCGGTGGGGTCGGGATAATGCTCCTTTTCAACTTTGCAGATGCCGACAACCTCTTTGTCGTTGACACTGTGATAAAACAATACCAGGTCTCCTTTCTTCATCAGGCGGAGGTTGTTGCGTGCGGCGTAGTTCCTCACGCCATCCCACATCGTTTTGCCGTCTTTTTCTAGTTGCTGGTAACTGTATTCCCCAGGCTCAGATTTTACCAACCAATAGTTCATGTCGTGCACTTTTTTGTTTGGCCGCAAATGTAAGCATACTGAAATGCTTCTCCAGGTTATAGCGTCACTGTGAAGCGCTTAAAACTGTCAGTCAAATTTCAGGACGTACCTCAAAGTTGGAAAGATTGGAAGCAAGCTGACCTGCACAAATTCCCGTTTCACCTCCCCATTGGGCTGAAATTTATCGCGGATGGTGATGTAAAGCGGGTTTTTGCGGTTGTAGATATTGGACACGCCGATCAGCAGCTTGTGTTGTGTTTTTTCTTCGTAAAATGTTTTGCTGAAGCTGACATCCAGTTTGTGGTAGGCAGGCAGCCGCTGTCCGTTCAGTTTATCCACCACCCGGGGATTGGCGATGATCTCCGATGGAGGGCTTCCCGGTGCCTGTACGAGTTCGTACTCCAAAACCGGCAGGGTGAAAGCGGAGCCCGATGCCAGCTTGAAGCCGAAAGCCATTTCCCAGGTGGTGTTCAGTTTTACCAGAAACTGCACGTCCAGGTTATGCCTGCGGTCAAGCCTGAACGGGAACGCCTCACCCTTGTTGATCTCTTTGTCAAACTGCCGGTCGCTCCACGCAAGGGTATAGCTCACCCACCCGCTCAGCTTAGCCGTGTTTTTGCGAAGCAATAATTCCACGCCACGGGCTTTGCCGGTGCCGACGGCCAGGTCATCTTGCCAGTTGGTGGCGTTTACGGTCTCCAGGAAAGTGCCCTTGAAGAGGATCAGGTTGCTGAAATGCTTGTAATAGGCCTCCGCATCCAATGACCATCCCGGGTTCAAACGGGTATGATATCCCAGGGTATATTGCCAGGAGTGCTGTGGAGGGACAATCGCCGTGGAACTCACCCACAAGTCTTTTGGCAAGCCGACACTGGTTGGACTGAGCAGGTGAAGAAACTGGGTCACCTTTCCGGCAGATGCCGAAACAGAAGATCCGTTTGACAACATGTATTCCACGGACAACCTGGGTTGAGGCGAGTAATAGGTCCGGTCCTGAACACCCAGAAAACCGATTCGCAGTCCGGCCTTGATGCTCAGCTTGTCAGCGATCCGGAATTCGTCCTGGCCGTAAATACTGAGTTCCGCCGAATTGAGGGTTCTTTTATCCCACTCGCCAAGGGTATCGAGGAGAATGGAATCAATTTGGGTAGCGACATCGAAAAAGACAATTCCGGGCTGAAAGGAGTGCCTGGTAAGACTGCCACCAATTTTGATCTGATGGTTGGCATTGGTGCTGAAATCCAGCTCTGACCTGAGGCTGTAGTCCAGCACGTTTGAGTTGTACTTGAGAAACAGCACATTCCGAAGGAGCGTATTCTGCGGTGAATTCACCTGAAGGTCAACCAGGTCGTTGGACTCATACGTGTAACGGCTGTAACTCAAAGAGGTGTTCCAAAACACGCTGCTGCCAAGGCGATGCGTCCAGCGCAATGAGGCAGCATCGTTTCCCCATTCCACTTCTTCTTCGTCACCGAGGTACACAGTGGTATCCTGGTAAGGTCTGTTCTGACGGTAAATATCTGCGAAGCGGTCTTTGCCACGGTAAAAGCTGAAAAGCAGGCGGTCTTTTTTGCCCAGCTTCCGGTTGAACTTTGCATTCAGATCGTAAAACAGGTAACTGATGTAACCATCAACACCATCCTTTTCCCTGATGCGGCTGGAAATGGGGATACTGAAAAAATCAAAGAAGGCCCGCCGGCCACTCACCAGCCAGGAACCCTTTCCGTCGGCAAAAGGCCCCTGCAAGGTCAGCTTGCCCGATGTCAATCCAATGTCTGCTTCCCCTTCGAAGTGTTTGTTGTTGCCTTCTTTGGCCTGGACGTCCCAAACGGAAGAAAGCCTGCCCCCGTATTTAGCGGGAAAATTGCCTTTGATGAGGCGGGTGCTTTTGATGGCCGAAGTGTTGAAGATCGAAACGATGCCTATACCGTGGGTTGCATTGTAAACGGGAACCCCGTCCAGCAAAAAAAGGTTTTGGTCCACACTCCCACCCCGAACAGCAATGCCTCCGAACCCATCGGCTCCGGTGGTGATTCCAGGCAAGGTGTATGCAATGCGGAAAATATCCCCTTCGCCCCCCAAAGTGGCCAGGCGTGATACCAGGGACATATTGAGCAGGATGTCGCTGTTGCCGTGGGTCTGGATCAGGTTTGAGTCTGGATTTTCCCTGACGATGATTTCCCGAAGGTAAACGGGTTCAAGAAAGATTTCCAGGTACTGGCTTTTTTCAGACGGTTTCAGCCTGATCGTATCGGCCTGATACCCCAGGTAATTTGCGACGAGCGAGAATTCCGACCCAGGCAATTTCAATGTGAAGAATCCAAACTCGTTGGTGGTGGCAACCATTCCCAGGTCGGGCTCATACACCAGTGCACCGATGATGCGCTCACCCGATTGCCTGTCGCTCACATAACCGGTGATGGTTTTGAAGATGCTGGATTTGCGGTAATCCCTGGACAGTACGATCTGCTCTCCGATAACGGTGTAGCTCACCGCGACATCCCGCAGCATTTCATCGAGAACCGTAGAGAGCCTGAGCCCATTGCTTCTTATGGTGACTGTTTGGTTGGCGGGGATGATCCTCGGCGTGAAGTTCAGGTTCACGCCTGTTTCGGCAATCAGCTTTTCCAATGCTTTAATCAGGGGCATATCCCTGGCCTCAAAATCCACCCGCCGGTCGAGCGGAGATTGTGCAAATGAGGCAACCACACTTGCAAAAAGCAGCGAGATGGTCAGGAGGAATAAGCGCATAGGGTAACTGCCGGGCAACACCTGTAAATTTTGGTGAGCCGAAAGATAAGCATGAACAACAGAAAATCCGGAAGTTTTCTTAGCGATGAAGTTTCCGCCGGGAAATGACACTGACTTCACTGACAACAGTGGCCGCGGATCAGGAACTCATCCTCTCCCGCCACCTCCACATCAATGCCTTTGCAGGTGGTTTCCAGCACGTTCCAGATGTCCTGCAATTTTCCGACGGAGACATTGAAATAAACAGGGCAGTCAGCAAGGTCTTCGTTTTCAATGCTGGCTTTGACACCATAGAGGCGCTCCACGGCTTTGACAACTTCGCTGACGGGTGCATTTTGGTAGGACAGTTTGCCCGTTTTCCAGGCCAAGTCGTTGTCACCGGACTTGCGGGTGAGTCCTATTTTGGCAGATGCCTGATCGAAAGCAAGAAATGCTCCCGGGTCCAGCTCGTAGGATTTGCCTCCTTTGGGCATCACCGCCACTCTTCCCTCTTTGACAAATACTTCGAGGGAATGTTCTTCAGGGAATGCCCGGACGTTGAATTTGGTTCCCAAAACCCGTACCTGCCCCGCCTCCGTTTCAACGATGAAAGGATGCGCTTTGTCAGCCGAGACTTCAAAGAAGCCCTCTCCAACCAACTGAACAGTCCGGATATCACCGGAAAATTTTTCGGGATAAATAAGCTGGCTGTTTCTGTTCAGTGTGACGACTGATCCGTCGGAAAGCGAAAAAACTTTGGTGGTTTGGGCATCGGTTGCGACGGTGAGCATTGCGACGTCAGGAGCGAAGAAAACCGACTTGAGTAAAAAGCCTGCGACTACCAGAACCAGCACTGCCGCAGCGGCCCTGAGCAGGTTCAACTTGCGGATACGCCCGGTTTTTCTGCCGGCAGTTTGGGAAAGCCCGTGCCGTGCGCTGAATTTTTCAAATGCGGTTTCCGGGTTCGGCAATGTACTGCGCTTGTAAGATGAAGCAGCAGCCCACAACTCCTCCAATTGCTCAGCACCGTGAACATCTTTCCCGGCCTGTAGCCATTGTTTCAATCCCTTTAACTTATCAATCATTGCCTGAAAAAATTTGGGTTTGCCTGGTGCAACCTTGATTTCCGGGGGTCCTGGTTGAACGCTGTTTTTTCAAAGGACACACAATTAAGGCGGTTCCCCTATTGCGAAGCGAAAATCCGCTCATTTTGTCGTTGGTTTTGTAAGCCGCATGACCAAATGCATTTGCCGGGGCCAATTGGCATCACAGCCGGCGGTGTTCCAGATAGGGCCCCAGCAGTTCTCTGAGGATGCGCAGGGCCCTGGAAATCTGGTTTTCGACGGTCTTTGGGGAAATGCCCAGTTTGTCGGCAATTTCCTGATAGGTCAGTTCTTCAAACCTGCTCAGAACAAATACCAGCCTGCATTTTTCCGGAAGCGAATCAATGGCTTGATCAATGACGTTTTCCAATTCGTCGTGCTCCATTTGTTCCCGGGCATTCAAAGCCGGACTTTGCTCTCTTTCGAGCTCATCGTCGCTGTCCCATTTGTGTTTGCTGTCCCTGATGTGATTCAGGGCTTTGTTCACTCCGGCACGTCGCAGGTACGCCCGCAAGGAGGTGCTGATGGAAATGCGCCGGTGGTTTTTCCAGAAATCAAACATGACTTCCTGGGTGATATCTTCCGCAAGATCGGCCGCTGATACGACCCTGACCACCGCCAGAAAAACATCCTGGTAGTATTGCCTGAAGACCAACTCCATCCCCTTCTCCGGCTGTTCGGCAAGGAGCTTCAAAGTTTGTCCATCGGGTGAGTCATTTGGCACTGACACTGGCAGGGCGGTTGAAATGGAATGGACACAAGCGTCAAATTCGCCGCCAAAATACTTTTTTCTCAAAAAATGGCAGGCGGCTGTGCCATAGTCAGTCTTAACAACTCAAGCTTTGGAAAAAGGCTAATTTTGAGCCATTCATTGATTAAGCTTTTCTATGAATACTTTTTTTGGTTAGAAACCGTGGCCGGTTCCGGTTCGCCGGAATCCGGCCCGGATTCATAAAATCACATCCCCGATGAAAATCAGAACCTTGTTCTTCTTCCTTTTTGCCTTCATGGCCTTCAACACTGACGCCCAGGAAACCCTGACGCCAAAAGAAGCTTTCTCACTCAACGCCAACGAAGAACACTACTACATTTTCGTGTTGAACAACCGCCCGGCTGACCTGCCGGAACTGCGTGCTGCCATCACCAAATACATTTGGAAGCATTATCCGAAAGCCAATCTGAAAATCACACAAATTGAGATTGA
Organism: Saprospiraceae bacterium; assembly: GCA_026993525.1. GTDB lineage: Bacteria > Bacteroidota > Bacteroidia > Chitinophagales > Saprospiraceae > UBA6168. The sequence continues at coordinate 1,978 of JALWSS010000056.1, read as the reverse complement.
CGGCGACCTGGCCAATGTTCCGTTGCTTCACGTCAAAACCTTCCGCAACAAAGCTGAAGCACTGGCTTTCCACCAGGCGCTCTTAAAAGACCACCCCGACTTCATGCACATGGGAATGACCGCGGACTACTTTCCGATATCAAAATCGAACTTTGAGGCCATTGTCCGGTCAAAATCGCTGAACGGATACAAAGACTTTTTTCAGAAAAATTACTGAACCCGTTGAATTCATTCCACTGTGGCCAGCACTCACCACCAAATCCTTCAGTCGCTTCGCAAAAGGGAATTCAAGCCCGTGTATTTCCTCCACGGGCCGGAGCCCTGGTTCATTGACTCCATCGAACGGCACATTGAAGCGCACGCCTTGCCGGAAGCGCAAAAAGCTTTCAACCAGGTCATCTTGTATGGCAAAGACGTTGATGCCAACACCGTCACAGACAACGCCCGCAGGTACCCGATGATGTCCGAACACCAGGTTGTCATCCTGCGTGAAGCCCAAATGATGCGGGAACTGAAAGACCTGGAAACCTACCTGAAAAACCCACAGCCCAGCACCATTCTGGTCATCTGCCACAAGCACAAGAAGTTTTCCGGCAAGAAACTTTTAGACCTCGCCTCTAAATCGGGAGTTGTCTTCGAAAGCAAAAAGCTCTACGAAAACCAGGTCTTCGACTGGGTCCGGGATCACATTCGATCCCTGGGTTTTGACATTACCACCCACGCCACCAACCTGCTCATCGAATACCTGGGAACTGATGTTTCAGTCATCGTATTGGAGTTGGAAAAACTGGCCCTCCACCTGGAAAAAGGGGTAACCATTAACGAAGAACACATCGAAGAGTACATCGGCATCAGCCGGGAGTACAACGTCTTTGAACTGAACAAAGCACTGGGAATGAGAGATGTGGCAAAAGTCAGCCGCATCCTGCAAAATTTCGCCGCCAACCCCAAACGAAACCCCGACGTCGTGGTCATTGGTTCCCTGGCGAACTATTTTGCCCGCCTGTACCAACTCCATTTCCTGAGATCAGAGCCCGACGCCGTACAGGCCAAAAAACTGGGCCTGCGGTCCACCTACCCCCTCAGGGAATACAAACAAGCCCTGAGAAACTATCCGCTTTCCAAAACCATGGAAGTGATCAGCACCCTGAAACAATACGACCTCATGTCAAAAGGTGTGGAGTACAGCTCCACCGGCAAAGACGAAAGTGCCCTGCTGAAAGAACTCGTCTGGAAGATATTGAATTAAGGCAGATGGCTGTTGGCTCGTAGCTGGTAGCTCGTAGCTGGTAGCTCGTAGCTGGTAGCTCGTAGCTGGTAGCTCGTAGCTCGTAGCTCGTAGCTCTTAGTAGTTACTGGAATAACCCTGCAATCCTTTATTAACCACAGAGTAAAGAGAGTTATTAACAGAGTTGAGCAGAGTATTCCTGCCAACCGACAACCGACCCCGATGGCTATCGGGGACAACTGACAACTACCTCCATAATCCCTGTCTGCCGCCCTGTCTGCTGCCAGGCAGGCAGCCCGCCTGGCCGTCGGACAGGGCAGGCTCCATCCCCGATGAATATCGGGGCCATAATCCCTGTCTGCCGCCAGGCAGGCTTCATAATCCCTCATAACCCTGCATAACCCTGCATAACCCTGCAATCCTTTATTAACCACAGAGTAAAGAGAGTTATTAACAGAGTTGAGCAGAGTACGCCTGCCAACTGCCAACCTACTCAGGAATAAAAGATGAGGAATGAGGGATGAGGGGGTACATCTCTACCTCTACTCCCTACTCTCTCAAAACCCCAGAGCAGAGTACGCCTGACAACTGACAACTGACAACCGACAACCGACCCCGATGGCTATCGGGGACAACCGACAACAACCTCCATAATCCCTGTCTGCCGCCCTGTCTGCTGCCAGGCAGGCAGCCCGCCTGGCCGTCGGACAGGGCAGGCTCCATCCCCGATGAATATCGGGGCCATAATCC
>JALWSS010000055.1 GCA_026993525.1 Saprospiraceae bacterium | reverse complement strand
GGGGTGGTGGGTTTGGGGGCGGCGGCTTCGGCGGCTTTGCGTTTGGCTTCCTGTTGTTTGCGGAGTTCTTCGGCCACTTTTTTGCCTTTTTCGAACTGCTCGTCGTAGAGTTTTTTCAGGCGTTTGGTGTCGAAGTCGAGGATGGTGCCGCCGGTTTCGAAGTGAATTTTGAATACATAACCCAGGGCGTAGGTGGAGGCACCGGCCAGTACGGCATTGGTGACGCTGCCTACGAAGGAACCCACCAGGGGGATGAGCTTGGCCAGGCTGCCGGCTCCGAGGCGGGCCAGGGTGGCGGTGGTCAGCGAGCTGACGATGGCTTTGCCCTGTGATTCGGAAAAATCCTGGTCGTACACCTTGCAGAGCTGACGGATCATGTCCAGCTGGGAGGCGCTGACGGCGAAGATGTCCACCACCGGCACGGGGATGACCCCTGCACCCATGCTGAACAGGATGTGGTTGCGGATGATGGTTTCGGCGTGCTTGCCTCTTTCTTTATTCACGTCTTTGAATTCACTCATGACTTTGTTTTTAAGCCCTTCGGCTGCGGATTTAAGTAGATCACTCATGTGCTGGCAGCTTTTGGTGATGGTTTGGAAAACGAGCCCAAGTTTACCGAAGGAAACAATGGACCGGCCATTTTCTTAGACGGCTGCCCTGCCTCATCCGACAAGGTCTGTCAAAGATACATTGTTGGAGGAATTGATCCCGACATCCGTCGGGAGAAGAATCGAAGAATCGAGGAATTGAGGAATTGATCCCGACATCCGTCGGGAGAAGAATCGAAGAATCGAGGAATTGAGGAATTGATCCCGACATCCGTCGGGAGAAGAATTGAGGAATTGGTGAACTGTTTGAACCTGCACCCTGAACTCATCCCCCGTCTGTTCAGCCTGTCCGTCGGCCAGACGGGCCGGGCAAGCTCATCCCTGATCCCTCCCCCGATGCCGATAATTATCGGCACGGGGCATCCCTCATCCCTGAGTAGGGAGTAGAGAGTAGAGAGTAGAGAGTAGGGTGTAGGGTGTAGGGTTTGGAAGTGAACACCCTCGCCCTTGTCATCCCTCATCCCTCATCCCTCATCCCCCGTCTGTTCAGCCTGTCCGTCGGCCAGACGGGCCGGGCAAGCTCATCCCTGATCCCTCATCCCCCGTCTGTTCAGCCTGTCCGTCGGCCAGACGGGCCGGGCAAGCTCATCCCTCATCCCTAAACCAGTTCCCCTTCCGCGGCTTTGGGCATGGGCATTTCGGGGGCCAGTTTTTCCATGGCGATGGTGGCGGTGACGGCGCCGATCATGGTGGCCAGTACGATGCCGATGACCGGGACGAACATCAGGAAATAAGCCACGGCGCCAACGGCGATGGCCACCCCGGCCACCGTGCGGGTGATGCGTTCGGCTTCACGGACCTTGTATTCAAAGCATTCGAGGTAGTTGTCCACGAGGGCGTAGCCGAGGAAATAGAACTGGATGAGCAGGCCCGCCCCTTCTTTGAGGAACGAAAGGCCGAACAGCCCCAACGGGATGTTGACCAGCCACCGGGCTATGCTCTCGAGTATCCAGGCTCGGAGCGAAACGATCATCATGCGTTTTTCGGCATGGATGAAGGCTTTGAAACTGTGCTCAGATTTGAGGCCTATGCGAATCTCCAGGGTGCGGCGGATGAAGTGAAAGGTGAATATCTCGAGGATGATGAGCACCAGGTATTTCTTTCCGCCGTGGAGTATCCATTCGAATTTGCTGAGGTCAACGATGTCCAGCAGGCCTGCGGGGCTGGTGGCGTCAACGCTCAGGCTGGTTTTCACGTTCCGGATGATCTCGATAACGGTGCAAACCAGCTCGTATCCGATGAAGAGCGTCAGGACGCCCACCAGGATGGCTGCCCACCGGTAACGCAGCAAGCCCTTCCAGGGTTTGTTGGTTTTGAGGAACCCGATGGCGTCGAGGTGCAAAGGCATGGTGAAGACAAATTGCCGGATGGTGGTGGCAATTTTCTCGGAGAGGGGCCGGTGTTCTTTTTGGTTTTCCATCTGAGAAGGTTGTGGTAGGTACTTATTCTGTTGGGGTCACTTGCTGCCAGCCGGAAGTTGATTCGGCTATTTCTTCCACCAGGGCTTCCAGTTCTTTCAGTTTGGCCGGAGCCCCGAAATAATCTTTGATCTGTTTGGTTCGGCCCTGGTGACTAAAGGTGATCCAGATGGTGGCCAGGTCGGAAACCTGATCGGTGTATTCGTCGTCAAAGCTCCAGAAGTCTGCATCCAGAAAGGCATTGAACAGGGCGGCCGCTTGTTCTTTGTCCAGGTGTCTTTCCCAATGGCCTTGTTTGTCAACGTTTCGCAAGCCGTCGAAAGTGGCTTTGCCGCTGCCATCCACCCGGAAGCTGTACACGGGGCAAAATCCGAAGCAGGGGTCTTTTTTGAGCTCTATGTATGTGCTTTCGTCAAAATGCACATTGTTGCAGGCGGGCAGGGCAGCCATTGCGACGAAAAAAAGAAAATAGAGAAAGCGGTTCATTTTGCTGTGAATTTTAGCGGAGAGGGGTGGAGAATGTACGAGCCCCGAAATTATTATTTTTTATTTGCCTTTGCCGTGAGGTTCGGCCAAGAGTGCCTTTCCTTCGGATAAATGTCGCACCTGACACCACAATGGGTGAACCCAATGTTATGACGAAAAGAAAAGAGACTGAAGAACAACTGCGGGAGCATATCCGCAGCTTTTTGCGGGGAGAGATGCGAACGGCGCTACTTCTGTTGGGCTGGGGGGCTGTTGCCTTCTCGCTGGGGGCCTGGTGTTGGTCCACCCAGCCAGACCTGCTGTACCAGGGCATGAGTTTTCCGCTGATGGTCTTTGCGGCCATCCACCTTGCCACCGGACTGATGCAGTTCGTGCAGACCCGGAAAAAGGCCCCGAAACTTTTAACGAAGGGTGTTCCCGAACGTCCGGTTTTGATGCAGGAACTGCTGCGGCTGGACATCCTGCTTCCCCGCCTTAAATTCTACCGCAAAACGACCCTGGGCATTGTGCTGATCGGCCTGGCCATGGTGCTGGCCGGTTCACTGGGTGGCTTCGGCAGGTACATGACGGGCACCGGCTCCGGACTCATCCTGCAAGCCGCTGTCACCCTGGCCATTGACCTCTTTTCCGGCATGCGAGCCGGGCTGTTTCAGCATGAGTTGAGGAGGTTTTTGTGAAGCGACGGCCGGGGGGGCGGGCGCGAGCGGTTGTTGACGGTTGGCGGTTGGCGGTTGTCGGTTGTCGGTTAACGGTTAGTAGGAATACTCTGCTAAACTCTGTGTCATAACTCTGTTTAACTCTGTGGTTAATTAAGGATTATTGAAGTTTAGCAGAACTTGCTACGAGCTACGAGCTACGAGCTACGAGCCACGAGCTACGAGCTACGAGCCACGAGCTACGAGCGACGAGCTACGAGCTACGAGCTACGAGCTACGAGCTACGAGCTACGAGTCACAGCCTGCCCCGTGCCATCCCGATCCCGAAAGCTTTCGGGATTCGGCATCGGCATCGGGGAGCCACGAGCTACTTCGTCACGTCCAAATCCAATCCATCGTAATAATTTGTTTGGCGGTTTTTGGTGAGCTTCACAAAATAAGTCACCTGGCCTACGTGGTAGGAGAAGTGTTCAACGACGTGGACCAGTACGCTGATGCCGTTTTCCTCAAAACCCTGTATGGTTACAGGTTTGAGCAGCTGTTCATCGGAGAGGCGGTCCAGCACTTCATCGGCTTCGCAGAGGGTGCTGTCGAGCAGGTTGAGCAGGGTTTCTGTGGGGATGGGGCCTTTTTCGTCAAATTCCAGTTGACGCCGGCGGGTGTCGGGGGCGCCACCGAGGCCGGAGACCAGCCATTGGCGCACATTGCCGCAGAGGTGCAGTACCAGGTTGCCTACGCTGTTGCTGTTGGCATTGGGGCGGTGCCAGATTTCTTCTTCGGTGAGCATATTCAGGCAGGTCGTCAGTCTGGATTTGCCTTCGTCAATGAGCCGCCTCTTTACTTCTTTGATGAACAGTTGGTGGAATTCGGAATTCATTGTTACGGTTGTTGGTCTTCAGTTGTCAGTTAACAGTTGTCAGTTGTCAGTTGTCAGTTGTCAGTTGTCAGTTGTCAGTTGTCAGTTGTCAGTTGGCTCAAATGTAGCGATCAGCCTTCTCTTCCCGACAAAATTTCTTGCGGGTACAAATAATTGAAATATCTTGTGGCTTCACCAAACCTTTTTACACTATGGAAATGAATTGGTTAGCCATCATTGTGGCAGCATTGGTACCGACCTTTGTTGGTTTCATTTGGTACAATCCGAAAGTGTTGGGAACTGCCTGGATGCAGGCTGCCGGCATGACCGAGGAGAAAATAAAAGGCACCAACATGGGTGTCATCTTCGGGGTGTCGCTGGTGTTGTCAGTTTTGCTGGCACTGTACACGCAGTTTCTGACCATCCACCAGATACACGTGGGGTCCATCCTGATGGACGAACCCGGATTTGGCGATCCCAACTCTGAGGTGGGGGCTTTCATGGCGGATTTCATGAGCAAGTACGGTAACAATTTCCGCACGTTCTCTCATGGGCTGGTTCACGGTATTCTTGCCGGAATTTTCTTTGTGCTGCCGGTACTAGGCACCAATGCATTGTTTGAGCGCAAAGGCTGGAAGTACATTCTCATCAATGTGGGATACTGGACGGTCACCCTCGGCCTGATGGGCGGAATCTTGTGTGGCTGGGTTTGATGCCTGAAAATCAGGGCCTTTTACGCAGGTTTCAGAACTGAATAGAATATTGCCACCCTTTTAACCTGGGGTGGCATTTTATTTGTCCTGGCTTGTCAGATTTTTCTTGGTTCACGGTATTACCCCCAGTCAGTTACGAATGAATTGGCCCGCCTTTATCCAGTCTGAGGTGTTTTGGTTCCGATTGCTTTTGCTATTGGGGGCTGGGGGTATTACGGGCTTTGGCTTGCTGGTCCAACACAGTGGCGGGGAGCCGGAGGCAATGTTCCAGCGCTATTTTCTTTCCGGTATCTGGGTTGCTGTTTTCTTGTTTTCCTTTTTGAGCAATTTCCTGCGATACCACCTTATCACCATCACCTGCTGGCTGATGTTTGTGGTTCATTTGTGGAGCATCAACTGGGTGGACCAAAATCAATACTCTTCTGAATCACTGGTTGGATACATCATCTCTTTTGCTGCGCTCAACCTTACTTATGTGAGGCCCCGTTTGTTTTATTCTTTCATGGCCATAAGTCTGGTAACCACAATTGTGTTGCTCTATCTGGGCCCTGCGCCGGAAACCAGCCGTGAACTTCTGACTTTCATGTTTGGCATGATCTGGCTGGCATTTACCATCACTTCCAGTGTGGTCATCGTCTCGAAAAAGAAGCTGAGCGACATAAACGAGAACCTGGAAATGCTGGTGAACGACCGCAGCGCCCAGGCGGAGGCCCGCGCACGGCAACTCACTTTGAAAAACCAGGAATTGGAGCAATTTGCCTTCATCGCCTCCCACGATCTGAAGACCCCCCTGCGAAGCATCGGAAGTTTTGCCCAGCTTGCACAGCGAAAACTGGAGCCGGGCATTGCACCGGAGGTGAAAGAGTATTTCTCTTTCATCATGGATTCGGTGCACAAAATGAACAACCTCATCAACGACATCCTCGCCTACTCCCGCTATGGGCGGCAGAACAGCGAACACCGCAAATTGAACGTAAGGCAATTGCTGGAGGAATGCTGCCTGATGATGAAACCCATCCTGGCTGAGAAAAACGCCGACATCGTGTTTCAGGTCTCCTGTGAGCAGGTGGTTGGTGACAGGGTGCAATTGCAGCAACTCTTCCACAACCTCATTGACAACGCTTTCAAATACAACACTTCACCTTCGGCAAAACTGGTCATCAGTGTGGAAGAGCGGCCCCTGACCTGGCAGTTTTCATTTGCCGACAATGGCATCGGCATTCCGAAAGAATACCACGACAAAGTTTTCCGGATTTTTCAGCGGCTGCACAATTACAAGGAATACGATGGCACCGGTATTGGCCTGGCACTGTGCAAACGAATCGTAGAAAACCACGGCGGTGATATCTGGCTGGAATCCGGCGATGGTTTGGGCACCGTGGTACACTTTACCCTCGCCAAAGTTCTGTACAGCCACGAGCGTCATCCCCTTCCGGCAAATGTGGCCAATTGATCCTGACGGGTTTTCTTTGCAGGATGACTTTTACCTCCAAAGTAGAAATTCTTGACTCGCCCCTCTGGAAATACCACCTCAAGGTGCCCGAAGCGGTTGTCGAAGAATTTGTGAAGAAAAAAAAGAAAAAGCGGGTGCTGTGCACCCTGAACGGCGCACTCAGTTTCCAATGCGCACTGATGCCCGCCGGTGCTGGCATTTATTTCATCAACCTCAACCAGCAGATCCGAAAAAAGCTTCGTCTCAATGCCGGTGATGATGTCAGAGTGGAACTTCGGGAGGACGATTCACCATACGGCCTGCCCGTGCCCTCAGAGTTTGCAGAGTTGCTGGCGCAGGATGCTGTGGGCAACCGTTTGTTCCATGCCCTTACCCCCGGCAAACAGCGCAACCTGCTCTACCTCATCGGCTCTCCGAAAACATCAGAAACCCGTCTGCGCCGGGCGGTGGTTTGCATAGAGCACCTCAAAAAGATGAACGGGAAGATTGACTTCAAACTGTTGAACGAAGACCTGAAAAACGCCCGCTTTTAGTTCTTTTCCTGCCTTCGGTAAAATCCGGCAAAGGCTTGGGCCATTCAAATGTGAGCTTGAAATCATCGTAGTAAAACAAAGCCCTTCATCACAGGCGCTAACTTTCAGATAGCTCCTGTTTTTCAGTTGTTATAGGTTCAGGTTTTTGGAGGTGAGAATTCAGGAGCTGACTGGAAGTCAGCGCCTGATGTTGCCCATCACAGGAGCTAACTTTCAGATAGCTTCTGTTTTTCAGTTGTTATAGGTTCGGGGTTTTGGAAGTGTAAATTCAGGAGCTGACGGGAAGTCAGCGCCTGATGTTGCCCGTCACAGGGGCTAACTTTCAGATAGCTTCTGTATTCATTGCAGGAGTATTCGGATTTTCATCTGTTCAGCGAGTAATTCGGTGATGTGTACCCGGGGTCGGCGATCTGGAGATCGCCGTTACATGGGTTGGCGATCTGGAGATCGCCGTTACGAAAACAGCCGGCCACTGAACGGGACCGGCTGCAAAACCCTTTCGCAAGCAAATTAGCCTTCGAGGGGCGGGATGCGAAGTACCTGCCCGGGTAAATTTTGTCAGGATCTTTCAACATGGGCTTGTTGGCCTCAAAGATGATCATGTACTTGTTGTAAGAACCGTAG
>JALWSS010000054.1 GCA_026993525.1 Saprospiraceae bacterium | reverse complement strand
ATCAACAGCAGGCCTGCTATCAAAAGCCATTTTCCGATTTCCTGGTTCATCTGTTTAGTGTAGGGTGTAGCCTGTCCGGCTGGCGCCAGGCCAGACGGGGGTTTAGGGTGTAGAGTGTAGAGTGTAGAGTGTAGAGTGTAGGGTTTGGAACTACAACTCTGCTAAACTCTGCGGTTAAACTCTGTTCAACTCTGTGGTTAAAATTAGAGTAGGGAGTAGAGAGTAGAGAGTATGGACCCGCCCTTTCTTTGGTTTACAGAATGGACCTGATCAACCGCAAAATCAAAGACAGCACAATGGAGAACAGGATCATGGTGGTGATGGGAAAGTAAAACCTGAAGTTCTCCCGCTCGATGCGGATGTCACCGGGCAAATGCCCAATCCAGCTCAACTTGTTTCCGAAGAAAAAGACGATGAGGCCCGCCACAATCAACAGCAGGCCTGCTATCAAAAGCCATTTTCCGATTTCCTGGTTCATCTGTTTAGTGTAGGGTGTAGAGTGTAGAGTGTAGAGTGTAGAGTGTAGGGTTTGGAACTACAACTCTGCTAAACTCTGTGGTTCAACTCTGTTCAACTCTGTGGTTAAAATTAGAGTAGGGAGTAGGGTTTGGTTGTGCTAGCTCAGTCATCCCTCATCCCTCATCCCTCATCCCTCATCCCTCATCCCTCATAAACCCTCATAATCCTCCATAATCCTCATAAACCTCCATAATCCTCATAATCAAAGCACCAGAAAGGGGCCCCGCTGTTGCAGGGCCCCTTCGTCATGGTTGTTCTCTTGTATGTGTCAGGTGCTTAGTTGATCAGCACCATTTTCCTCGTAGCTGAATAATTCTCCGCTGTAAGGGTGTATAAGTAAACTCCGGTGGCCGGCAGTTGGTTTTTGCCGATGCTCACCTCGTTCAAACCTTTTGCAAAGGTACGATCAATCACCAGAACCTGTTTGCCGGACAAATCGGTGATGGCCAATTTGGCCTGGCCGGCTTCCGGGAGCCTGAACGAAATGGTGGTACTTTCGGCGAAGGGGTTGGGTGTGTTGTTCAGCAGCAGGATGTCCTCGTCAGTTTGATTAAACCTCAGAACAGGTTTTACCAAAGACCCGTCAACACCATAGGCTTCGGCTGGTGTATAGCGGGAGTTGATGCTCAGTGCATTTTTAAGTTCGCCTCCGGCAATGGCCTCAAAGACCAGTGTGAACAACTCTTTGCCATCAGAAAGCCGTGGCAAAGCGTCCGGGCTGTTCCAGCTCACTGTCAGCGCACCACTGTCAGTGTACCTGAAGCCGAAGTTATCTGTTGAAAGTACATCAGACTTTAAGTCCACCAGGGCCAGCTTGCCGTTGTCAAAATCAAGGGTGAACTGGAAGCCTTCAACGGCCGCATGGGGCAGGGCAACAGGTACTTCAAGGGTTTCGCCGGCCTTGAATTTCAGATCATCGGCACGGAGTCCCCACTCGCCGTTGAAACTGCGATCTTCAGTGCCGCCGTTGAAGTTCGGCACGGCGCTGAGATTAACATCTCCCACTTTGATGGCCACAAAATCCGCATCCAGTTTGTCAGCAGGCAGGTTGTTCACGTTGTAGATTTCCGGGAAGGAAGTCTGGAACGGGTCGGCCGGGTTGGGGAACACAAAAGTCCGGTCAACGAAACGCCAGGAAGAATTATTCGGCAGTTCTTCGTACACAAACAGGATCAACTTGCGCAGTTCCACCAGGTCAAAGGTGGTCACGCTGTTGGATTTGTTGGCATCCGCTGCAATGATCTTGTAGGGTGAATCCAGGGGCTGGGTTCCCAAAATGTGTTTGGTGATCAGCACCAGGTCGAAGGTGGTTACACCGTTCAGCGGATTTTCGGTTTTGGCCGGCACCACGGTGTAGTCACCGCCCTGTTCTATTCCACTGAATTCGTAAGAACCGTCAGCGCCGGTCATAACTACCGAGTTATTGGTGCCACTGAGCGTTACTGACACATCCTGGATCGGGGTGTCATCCTCGTTGGCAATGTTACCTCCCAGCGCCACCAGGGGTGTTCCGGAACAAAGCCCCAGGTTGTCCTGAACCACCACGAATACCTGGCAGTAATCCTGGTTGCCGGCTTCATCGGTCACCCACATGTTCACCACAATGGTTCCAACGTGGTCGCAGGTGAAGGTGAAGGTCTGGTCGTTCACATCCTGGGAGAAGGAATAGATCAGGTCAGTGGTGCAGTTGTCGAAGCTGCCCTCATCCAGGTCCGAGGCCCAGACTTCGATCATCGGCGGGTCGGTGTCCATCAATTCGGTAACAATGCCGGTTTTGCAGTAAGGCGTAGGTTTCTTGCCGTCTATCACCGTAACGGTGCTTTCGCAAACAGCCTGGTTGTTGCAGTTGTCAATGGCTTTGTAAGTGACGTTGTAAACGCCCGGAGCCACTCCGGTAAAAGGTCCGAATCCGGAACCGAGATCACTCTCCACCTCAAAGCTCACCACTCCGCTGCATTCCTCAACGGGTGGTTCGGGCAGTTCGAAAGTTGCGGAACAGTCGGTATTGTTGAATACCACATCCGGGATGATACAGTCAAAAGCAAATACCGGATCAACGGTGTCTATTACTTTGATGGTTTGTTGCCAGGTGATGTAGCCATCCCAGGGGTCGGTGTCGGGGTCGGAGTCGGGGTCGGTCACCTGGGTTGCCTGGCCTGCGCCGGGCTGAGAAGCTGCATTCCAGCTGTCACGGAAAGTTCTGTCGTCGCAATCGCCGTCGCCGTCCAGGTCGCAGGCCGGGAATGGCAGGCCCAGTTCACTTTCGGGCTGTTCCACTACTTCTTCGTCAATGGCATCGCCCACCACGCACCAGTTGATGACGGTCCAGGTGCGGAGGATTTTGTAACAGGCATCCGGAACGGTGGTAAACACTTCATCCTCGTAAGAAACAGCCACCAGTTCACAGGTTTCGAAGAAAATCTCCGGCTCGCCAAAATCCGGTACGGTGGAGCCACATTCAACCGTAATGTCAGCCGGAAATTCGATGACCCAGTCGGAAACGTGGTCAACGAAAATGGTTTGCGAACACGTTTCGGAAGTGTTGCCGGCGGGGTCTTCGGCCTGCCAGGTTCTGGTCAAAGCGCCTTCCAGGCACTGGTCAATGTTGACGTTGACAGTGCGGTTGATGTCGAAAAAGCAATTGTCAGAAAATGTTGGCGAGCCGAAATACTGATCGAGGAAGAGGCTCTGCTCCTCAGCAGACAAACCAACCAATTGCGTCTCGATGTTTTCAGCATAAAAGTCGCAGGTGATGCGGTCTGAACCGGGGCAGGTCTGCAAAACAGGCTTTTGCTTGTCATTGACATTCACCTGCACCATGCAATCGTTGTAGTTGTCGAAGCAGTCATAGGCCCGGAAAACCACGGTCACCGGATTGTTCTCCACATCCTCACAGCAGAAGACCACCGAGGGGCCAAACACGGTGTCGTCATGGCCGTCGTTGCAGTTGTCTTCCATTTTTCTGACTTCAAAATGGCTGAGGCAGCAATTGTCGTGGCTGCCGTCGTCAAAAGTCTCGGCAAAGACCTCAGCCAGCCCGTCAGAAGAAAGATTCACGTCGGTTATTTCGTCGCAAACGGCAGTCGGGGCAATGCCATCCACCACGGTCAAGGTGAAAGTGGCGGTGGTGTAGTTGGCACAGGCATCGCCGGCGGATACAGTAATGGTATGCGTGCCCAATGGCAAACCCGGTTCCGGAATGATGCCATCTACGGCTTCTCCTACCGGGGTCAGAATTTTTACATCGGCCACACCGGAGCAGTTGTCGGTGACAAGCGGAAGCGGCATGGGCTGGGTACTCCGGCAAATGTCAGGATGCGCTGCAGGCACGTTGGCATTCACGGTTACATCGGCAACGGTGATGACCGGAGGCAGGTAGTCGGCTACCTTGATGACCTGAATGTTGTCTTCGGTTTCCTCGCCGGGATCCTGAACGCCGTTGCCGTTTTCGTCGTCAAACCCTTCGGTAATGATACTGTTGGTGCACCAGTCGAGTACCGTCCAGGTACGCTTTATTTTGAACACACCGGGTGCCCCTCCACATATCTCTAGTATTTCATCGGCATAAACATAGCCGTACATGCAATGCTCACCGTCCAACCCTTCCGGTATGCCGGAACCCGTGGCCTGCAGGATGAAAGGAGACAAGTTGGCGGCCACATCGATGTCGTAATCCGATGTATCGGTATCGGTAACTCCACTGTGGAGCGAAGTTGCGTTGGTAATGTTGGGATAAGTGGCGTATTGCTCACAATGCCACGCTATGTCGTTGGGGAAGTTGACATTGTTTGGACGCAACACATAAACAATTTCGCTGCATGCAAGAGACTCGTTGTCGAAATCGTCATAGGCCACCCAGGTGCGGCGATAGGTAACGGTGTCGTTGTCACAGGCGTCATCATCCACCAAAACCAGTTCGACCAGTTTCAGCTCAGGCGCAGCATCGCAGTTGTCATAAGCTGCGGGAGGGGGTACCTGAGCCACGTCCTGTGAACAGGCGATGGTTCTGTCAAAACAGTCAATGGTGGGCGGCATCTTGTCTTCCACCTTCACATGGCCCCAGCACTTGTTGCCGGTGTCGGGGTCGGTTACCATTACGGTGAAATTATATCCGATGTCTTCGCAAGTCAGCACGTTGCCAAGCGACTCACCATTCTCATTCAGCACATCAACGAGGTAGTCGTCGTAACAACCATAGGGGCCGCCTTCCAGCACCATGTCAGCACCGATTACTGCCTGCCCGTTGCCGTCGAGTGAGGCTTGCACATTGTCGTTGCAACTAAGGGTGCTGATGGGGTCGGGATATTCTTCAATGGTAACCGTAAAGGTGCAGGAGCCCTGGTTGCCATCCATATCGGTGGCCGTGTATTCAAGGGTGTGTACACCGATGTAGAAGTAATCACCGGAGCCTACATCGCCACCTGTTTGCTCAATGACGGGATTGGGATCGCAATTGTCGGTGGCGGTCACAAAGAAGTTGACGATTTTGGAACACAAGCCGGGCCCCAGTGTAATGATCATGTCTTCCGGACAATTCAAAACCGGAGCATCAGTATCATCAATGGTGATGGTGACCGTATGTTGGTCATCGGCACACACGCCATTTGACGAAGAAGAAAAAGTTCCTTCGGGAAATGGATAGGCGGCAGCGGCATTCGTACTGAAGCCATCCAGGGCATCGGGACCACTGAAAAACCAGTTGCCGAGCTTGAAGAATGAGCCGTCAGGCCCCGTGTCGTCCACCCGGTAGGCCCAACCATCCTTGTATTCCCAGGCTGTGCCCGTTCCGTCCTGGTTGATGTCGCCAAAAACGTCAATCACCATTCCGTTGCAAAACAGCTCAATGGCATCGTCGCCGTTGACGGAAGGAGCAAGGTTGTCGGTATAGGTTGGCGGAAAGCCGAAGAAACTCTCAAAAACACCGGCCTCGGTGGCTACCCAAATGTAGGTACCCGCAGCAACTGCATCGGCCGGGAAGGTGAACTCCTGACCGTCAGATCCGCCCCCATTGTTGGCGGAGCCGAAGCCGTAAATGCTCAGGTCGGGGATGTCGGCAAGGGCGTAAAATTCCACTGCCTTCGGTAAACCTCCGGTAACCGGCCCGTCAATGACGCCGGAGATGACCAGGTTGCCGCAGCCGCCCACTGTATTGGTGACTTCATAAGTTCCTTTGTCGCTGGACGCAATGTCAATGGCGCCGTTTTGTGCATTCAATGCAAGCGTTGGGCCGCCGGTAACTACCACATAGGTGTAAACGCCGTCAGTGCCCGTGCTATGCGAAACGACCGGATTGGAGGCATTGGGACAGTATTCACTGGCATCGTAAGAAAACTCCGCATCGGGAGCAGCCAGCACAGTGATGTTTACTTCGTCAATGGCGCTGGTGCACACACCGGTTGCGGCGGCGGTCACCGTCCATGTCAGCGTTACGATGGAACCGGCTTCGGAAGCATCGGGTGTATAGCTTGCCGCCGGGTCGTTAACGTCAGAGAACGCACCAGCTCCACCTGACCAGGTTCCGGCTCCGCTCGCTGCCAACTGGGCTACATCGCCTTCGCAAATCAGTTGGTCCGGACCGGCATCGGCGGTGGGTGGCGCTACGATCTCGATCGTCTGGGTACAACTGGCCGACGACCCGGAAGTATAGGAGCCTATCGGCCAGGGATTTGGGGCTGTGGCATTGGTGGTGGTGCCATCCAGGGCATCGGGGCCACTGAAGGTCCAGTTGGCCAGCACAAAAGTGCTGCCGTCCGGGCCGGTGTTGCTGACCCGATAGGCCCAGCCATCTTTGTATTCCCACGGGGTGCCGGTGCCATCCTGGTTGATGTCTCCGAACACATCCACCACCACCCCATTGTGGAACAACTCTATGGCATCGTCGCCGTTGATGTTGGCTGCCGATGAAGTGTAATCGGGATTAAAACCAAAGTACGCGTTGAAATTGGCCGTTTCCGAAGCCACCCAGATGCGGGTGCCCGCAGGAACGGAAATGGCCGGGAAGGTGAATTCCTGCCCGTCGGAGCCTCCACCGTTGTTGGCGGAGCCGAAGCCGTATTCGCTGAGGTCAGCAATGGCAGTGCCCACAAAAAACTCAACAGCCTTCGGGGTGCCTCCGCTCAACGGACCGTCCACCACACCGGTAATCAGCATGGGGCCGTTGCCACCACCGGTACTAACGGTGTTGGTCACTTCGTAAACACCGGGATCACTGGCGCTGAGGTCAACAGCTCCGGTGGAAGGATTGAGTGAAAGGTTGGGACCGCCTGAAAGTACTGTGTAAGTGTACGACCCGTCGGAGCCTGTAGTGTGGCTCACAACGGGATCAACACCGTTTTGGCAATAGGCCGAAGCATCGTAAGAAAACTCTGCGGCCGGATCACAAGTAGTCTGTGCCGGCAGATTGGCAGTGAAAAAGCCAGTTACCAACAGAAGAAACAGGTTTTGGACACACCTCTTCAAGGATGGGATTGTAAGATTCGTCATTTCCTGAGATTACAATTTGTCAATTGGAGTGGGCGCTTAGCCATAGTCTGATGGCCAGGCAGCATTGCTACGCTACAGAGATGTCCTTTTGAAAATCGGTCGGAGGGATTGGGTGTAAGTTTGTAAAGACAGGCCAAAGATAATGCCTCCCTTCCAAGCTTCAGCATTTCAATTGCAGATTTTGAAATTATTTTCCTGCAACACCGGGGTAAAAGAAAGTTTACAAAAATTGATAATGTGTTGAAACACCGGTTTTGTTCACCCGTATCACTAATTGTCTTTTGCAAATGCTGCTTTTTCAGCGAAGTGAAAATTTTTTCTTTAAACATTTGATTTTTTCATATACATTTGGCACCTTTGCGAAGCAGATCCGGAAAAAGACAACTTCAAGGAGAATTGGACACTACTGATCAGGACAAAGTCCTGTGGAGAATTGACTGACGATTGATCACACTTTTGAAACACACGAACGATGGAACTGAGAACACCTGAGGGAACCCGTGAATTTTCCCTTTATGCACCAACTGTCTTTCCTACCCGCTCATCCGGGCGGCTGTTTTCTGAATATCCAAAGCGATTATTGACCGCACCCAAAGACGAGGAATCGTCTTGACCCCCTACACCGGTACAGTCAGAACAGAAACACAGAACAACTCACCTTTTCAGGCTCTCAAGACGCTTGCCGAAAACTACCTGAAACAAAAACCGTGAGCAATTGACATTGCTCTACAGGAGGCTTTTTGATTCCGTTCCGGAAATGGTTCGGGCATTGATTAGCCTCAGCCTTTTCATGTACCAGGCTGAAGAGACATCCTTCAGCACTGACCGGTATTGACATTGACGTAGCTTGTAATCCCATTTACTTACTTTATCTAACCCATGAACGCATGATCAGCAAAACTACTCCTCACACCATGCCATTTAATGGCAACGCAGAAATTGCTTCCAAAAGCAAATCACTCGAAACACTGGCTTCCCTTCTGATGATCGCAGTCGGAGCCCTCGGCGTGTACTTCTGCATCTTCGCAGGATAAGAAAACCTGCCGACCCGACGGGTCATATAGCAAAAGCCCCTGGCTACCGAATCCCTTCATCGGTCCAGGGGCTTTTTTTTATTGTGGAACTGAGGAAGCGAGGAACTGACAGAGCTAGCACCCACTAAACCTACTCCCTACACAGGGATGAGGGATGAGGTATGAGGGATGAGGGATGAGGGATGAGGGATGAGGGATGAAAAGGCTAGCACCACCAAACCCTACTCCCTACTCCCTACTCCCTACTCCCTACTCCCTACTCCCTACTCCCTACTCCCTACACTCTAAACCCTACCAAATTCCTGCAGGGAATTTAGCCGCAAAATCCTTCGCAAAATAGGTGATGATCACATCGGTGCCGGCCCGGCGGATGGAGAGGAGGGTTTCCGGCATGGCTTTGTCGTAATCCAGCCAGCCATTTCGGCAGGCGGCCAGTAGCATGGCACATTCGCCGCTCACGTGGTAGGCGGCTACGGGCAGTTCGGTGTTTTCCCGAAGGAGGTGGATCACATCCAGGTAATTCAGGGCAGGTTTCACCATCAGGTAATCCGCACCTTCTTCGGTATCCAATTCCGCCTCTATGAGTGCTTCCCGCTTGTTGGCGGGGTTCATCTGGTAGGTTTTTTTATCCGAAGGAATGTCGTCATCAGCTTTTGGAGCGCTGTCCAGTGCATCCCTGAACGGGCCGTAAAAGGCACTGGCATATTTGGCCGTGTACGACATAATTGCCGTGTCGGTGAATCCGGCATCATCGAGGGCGAGGCGCATGGCCCCTACCCTGCCGTCCATCATGTCGGAGGGACCGAGAATATCGAAACCGGCCACAGCCTGGGCCACACTCATTCTGGCCAGCACCTCCAGGGTCTCATCGTTTACGATTTTGCCGCCTTTCACAATGCCATCGTGGCCATCGCTGCTGTATGGATCCAGCGCTACATCGCTGATGAGGCATGCTTCCGGAAAACGTTTTTTGATTTCCGTTGCCGCTTTCAGGTAGAAATTATCGGGATTGCAGCCATACGTTCCGGTCTTGTCTTTCAGTTCATCGGCAACGGCAGGAAACATGATGAAAGACTGAACGCCCAGGTTCAGACACTCCTCAACCTCTTTCAATACATTCTCCAAAGACAAACGGTAAGAACCGGGCAGTGAAGGCACCTCGCTCCTAATCCCCTGCCCGTCAACCAGAAAGACAGGCTGCACCAGATGACTGGCATTCAAATACGTTTCTGTGGTCAAAGCCCTGATTGCCGGACTTTTCCTGTTTCTTCGTGGTCTTCTGAACATGGTCTCAAAATTTTTGGCAAATGTAAGCCCTCATTTCCCAGTGTCTCAGAACCTTGAACCTCCAGCCCGTTCTTTTACGTAAAAATGGCAGTTGGCCCTTCGGGTAAATTGCATTTTGGCAAGCCATATCGCACCCAGCACCTATTTTTGTCAGGCAAGCCGAGAGAAATGGCGACAAGCGGGGCCGGCAGATATCCCAGGCATCAGATCAAACGAACATGGAATCAACAAGGCAATTGGAGCATACCGGAGAATTTCAGATTGTGGAGTGCGATGGCATAGAACCATTGCTCAATGCACTGACCCCGGAAGAAGCTGTTAAAGGTTCACCCGGAGAATCTTTTCACAATACCGCTTCTTTCAGCTTGCGCTTCATCAAAGCTGCAATGGCGATTGGCCAGACTGCCTACAAAAGAATTCAGGACGACGACAGGCCCGCCGGAGCTTGCCTGATCAGCACTTATGAATGGCCCGAAATCCTCAAGGGCTTTTCACTTTTCCTCCGGGATCATTGCTTTGAACTTTCCAAAGCCATCTTGTTCTTCAAAGACAAAAGGGTAAATAAAGCAGAGTTTGACAAGTTCCGGAATTTAGCTGAGGAGTCGCTCCGCAATACTGTTTCTGAATTCATCGAACAAACCAGGAACCTGTTTCAACAGCCCGAACCTGTTTTTGCGAAGAAAACAGAAAAATGGCAACATGAAATAAATCCCTGGCCGACTTACCACCGGCAATTCAACGCAATATCCGCCCAGATCGGAGACATTGAAAATAATTTCAAGGCACTTGCCAAAGCGCAAAATATTTATACTAAAATAAAAAACAGCAGTCTTGATAATTTTGAAAATGCACTGAACCAATACCAATCCATCAAAGCACTAAACCTCAAGGCACTTGCCATAGTAAACGAAAATTGCCAGGCCAAATCCGTGGAAAATTTTGCCAGAATGGCTGAGCAACTGGAGCTGCTGAAAAAGGAATTTACGCCATTTGCCCAACTCAATTTCATCATCAACCACCTGGAGAGCATCGTTGAAAAACTGCCGAAATCAACAGAATTGATCATTGGCCGGCAGAGTGGATTGCTGCAAAAACACGAACTGAACCTTAGAAGAAAAACAAAGCAATGGCTTGAATACCAGATATTTCCACTCATTTACGAAGTGTGGGAATCATTGGACACCACCACACAGCGGCTGAACCTGGCCATCTCTAACATCCAGAGCCAGGCACAAGTGCTGTCAGGCGACCCCAACTCGGAAGCTTACATCCAGGTAGAGCGTAAAAAAATAGTGGCGGTGCTCGAGCGAGCCGAAGACACCATCAAAGAAGCCCAAAACGATACAGAAGAATTGGAACACCTGGCAAAAAGCCGATTCAACAAGGAATTTATTATCGCAAATATTTTTAAAAATGCGGAAGAATTCCTCGATGTACCGTTTCAATTCTCCCTGCAAAAAGCAGCCGTCGAAAAGAACAAATGGCTGGGAATCGTTCTGAATTGGGGTAAAAAAAGAATTAACAATATTCAAAGAAAAATTGCCATTTTACGGGAAGCTGAAGAACTCAGCCTTTCCGAAATGGTGGTGCGTTACCTGAAAGCAAGAAAAGTCTCTGCCGACAACTCCCATTATACCAGTATCTTTTTGACAAGAGGGTTTGTGGGAGAATCCTTCATTGCAGGCAGGGAGCGTGAAATCAAAAGAATCGGTAACCTGATCGAAAACTGGCGCACAGGTTACAGGGGAGCCCTCCTCCTTTCAGGAAAAAGGCTCAGCGGCAAGACCCTCATCGGTGAGTTGACGTTTCTGCGCCATTTTCAGGACAACGCCATCCGCCTGGCTCCAAACGTTGAACTCAGCATCAACAACAGAACATTTCTGACCGGCTACAACCTCGTGGATGCTCTGGATTTTATCCGGAAAAATACCATTGCCGAACGACCGCTCATTTGGATCGATGACATCGAATTATGGGCCAGCCGTCAACATCCGTGGCTGAAAAATATCAGGGCCCTGCTCAACCACATTGACAATTACAGCAACTCCGCTTTTTTCATGGTCGCCATTGGCAATGCCGCAAGAAATCACCTGGAACAAATCGTTCCTTTTACCGCCACTTTCCAGGCAGAAATCAACCTGGACAAAATGCCCCTGCGAGAGGTAATGAACGCCATCATCATCCGGCACGATGCCACCCACATGGACCTGGTGGATGCAAAAGGAAAACGCATCAGCGATGACACCATGAAACGCTACATCCGGCGCATTTTTCTCCAATCAAAAGGCAACATCGGTGATGCACTGAACCTCTGGGCCTCCGCAATTGCCAAAGAAAAAAAAGATGAAGTTCAATTTGTCTGCCCGTACCGCTGGGGCTTGCCGGATTTTCTGGATCCCGAAAACAGCCTGGTGCTGGCCAGTATTTTCAAAAGCAAGGCCACCACTGAATATCAATTGAGAAAACGCTTTGGTCCGGCTTTCTCAACCAGGTATTCTCCAATGGTCAGAAGACTGGCGCACCTGGGGGTGCTGGTGCGCAACCAGAACGGCCTGCTGGAACCCAACGAACTGATGGTCAACGACCTGGGAAGAATGCTGCACGCCAAAAAGCTGATTAAATACCTGGTGAAATAATGGATGAGAATATGACATACATCTTTACCTGGGACCAGTTCACCAAACTGATAGTGGTCCTTTTTGTGGCCTACTGGTTAATTAAATTGCTAAAAAAAGGGCTTGAGAACTTCCCCATATTTTCGGAATTCAGAACAGCCGCAATTACCCTGCTTCGCAAATTCCTCATTCTTTTTCAACCGCTGGCCTACATCATTGCGCTGAGTGTTTTTGTGTTTATCAATCCCGTTTTGCACGGCGTCATCATGGGGCTGGTACTGATATTCAGCTTCTTACACCTGAAAAATTACCTGAGTGGCCGTCTGGTATTGCTCGATGGCACCATCACACCCGGAAAACACATCACCGTCAATGGCACCAGTGGCACCATTGGCCGATGCGGTCACCTGGGCATCCAGGTAATGACACCGCAAGGTATCAACCACATTTCCTATTCCAACCTGCTTGGCAAAGGCTACACCATTACACCCGATGAACCAGGCAGCTACCATTGCAAACTGCAAGTGAGTGCAACAGTTGATAAAAACCCGGCAGAAAACCTGAAAGACCTGCTCCATGAATCGCCTTACATAGATTCCGAACACGGTTGGATTATTCAGGAAAACCAAAGCCACAACAGTGTAGAATGCCATGTTTATTACCCCGAAAATCTGAATGAATTGATCGAGTCACTGAAAGAATCCGGCTACATCGCAAAACGAGTTTAAATTTACCATAAATGGAAAACCTTGATTCCTACACCCTCATCATAGCAGCTTCTGTCATCATCATTCTTTCCTTTCTTTTCAATGAAATATCCAGGAAAACCAATGTGCCCTCAGTACTGATGCTGATCGTACTGGGCATACTCCTTAAAATCGGGATGGATTCCACGGGAATGGGCAACCTGAATTTTCTGCCCATATTGGAAGTATTGGGTATCGTCGGTCTGATCATGATCGTACTGGAGGCAGCCCTGGAACTGGAACTGAAGCCCGAAAAAATGATCCCCATTGCCACAGCCCTTTTCATTGCGCTGGCCGGGTTGTTGCTTTCTGCATGGGCAGCCGCTGCCATCCTGCAATATCTTATTCCCGAAATGAGCAGCCTGCAAGCCTGGATGTACGCCACCCCGCTCTCAATTCTGTCAAGTGCCATCATTATTCCCAGTGTGTCAGGACTTTCTTTGGCTAAAAAAGAATTTCACATATACGAGAGCACCTTCAGCGACATCCTCGGCATTATGTTGTTTTACTACCTGGCCGCAAAAGTGGAAAACGGCACCGAAAGCAGCGGCTTCGGCGGCTTCCTGATGACCCTGTTCCTCACCATCGCCATTGCATTCATCGCCTCTTACCTCATCGTCTTTATTTTTCAAAATATCAAAAGCCAGGCAAAATTGTTTTTGCTGATCTCCGTGCTACTGTTGCTTTATGCCGTCAGCAAACAAATGCACCTGTCTGCCTTGCTCATCATATTGGTCTTCGGACTGGTCATCGCCAACCTGGAGTTGTTCTTCAAAGGCCGACTCAGCAAATGGCTCCACCCGGAAAAAGCCCACAGCGTTTATGAAGGCCTCCACGAAATCACCGTTGAAACCGCCTTTGTAGTGCGCACTTTTTTCTTCGTAATATTCGGAATTACCATCACACTCAGCTCTTTGTTCAGCCTGAAAGTGGCCCTCATCAGTGTAACCATCCTCATATCCATCTACGCCATTCGCTACGCCCTGCTTCGGCCCATCATCGGTAAAGACATCCTGCCCCAACTGTTCATTGCACCCCGAGGTTTGATCACCATCCTGCTCTTTTACAACATCCCCAAACAACTGGAAACCGACCTCTTCGACCCCGGTATTCTCCTCTTCATCATCATCACCACCAGCCTGCTGATGACCTTCGCCCTGGTGTGGGACAAAAACCGCAGCACCAAAGCCATTAAAAGAGCCACCGATGTGCCCGTAGGCTACACCAACTGGAAAGCACCCGGTATCGAAGAAATTGGAAAGAAGGAATAAACGCTAATGCCATCACAGGACGAAACACCCAATGGCGCCAGTTTGCCTCCGTTTCTGAGCTGATGTGCCCGTCGCCGTTGGCATCGGAGAAGAGGACGGCCAAAGGTTAGGAATTGGGTTGAGATTTTTTAATCCTGGCACAGGGGTGATAAACAACACCAATTTGTTGGACCAGTATAGATATACTCAAAACGAATTGCTTTGGGCTTCGGATTCGGCTTGCTACGGACCCCAAACTTCCTATCCAGCCTGGAAGATAGTGACGAATATTTCGCATACGAATTCGTGCCGGGTTTAGAGACATAACGGAACATTGGAAAATCCAGGAGATGATAAAATCAATAATCCTTTGGACATTCTCTTTTCAACAGGTTATCTTTACTTGCAATTGACCAACATTCACAAAAACGTGGATTCGACATACGCCAGCCCTTCCAAAACCGAAACACCAAATTGAATAGGTGGAATTTTAATCAACGCTTATCTAAAACACATTCCAAGCCATGACCTCAAATAGAATCGAAGTTCAGGGGATCACCATCCGCCTTGAAGCCATTGATGAAAAAGACTATGTTTCCCTCACTGACATTGCCAAAAAGTTTAATGAAAAACCCTCAAACCTATTGATAAGTTGGCTGAAAAACGGCAGCACACTTCTCTTCCTGGAAGCATGGGAAAAAGCGTTCAACCCAAATTTTAAACTCCACCAAATGGTAGAGTTTAAGGCCCTCTCCATTGACAATCGCAGCAAAATTTCCATTCAGAGCTTCATCAAATCCACCAATGCCATTGGTTTGATTTCCAAACCTGGGAGATATGGCGGAACATACGCCCATAAAGACATTGCACTTAACTTCTGCTATTGGATTAGCCCAGAGTTTCAAGTCGCTCTCATGATTAAGTTCCAGGAACTCATGGAAAAAGAATTTCGCAGTAAAAAACTCAAATGGCATGTTTCGAAAATCACTGACAACGTAGAGGAAATCCGTAACTTGCTCGACACCATACCCGGACAGGATCCCGAAAGGAATCGCCTGAACCTATTAAAAAAGAAGTAGTCTGTCTTGGTAAATTGACAACTTGCCAGCTCCCAATATCTGTCTGAAACTTCCCCTCGTTAGGCAAACCCAAAACTAAGACATTTTCAGCTCGCCGCCAGCCAGGGTAGTGGCAAAGTGCATGATTCAGGGTTTTGGGTGGTGCTGGGGCTGAAGTTGGAAGGGTATTAGGTTTTAGATGTGCCTGCGACAACTGGTTGGCGTGTTTCTGATATACAACGGTTTAATCGAGTTTCCGGATACTTGAAAATGCTTCTTCAAAAAGCGCTCTTTTATCCTCTGATGCGTTAACGTAGCCAACCATTATGTCGCCAATAATTTGCTCACTCCAGTATTTGTTATTTGCTTGAATACCTTTTAAAACAATAGTGTCAAGTAGTGATTTTTTATTATACGATTCATGCCCAATAAAGTGCCGATTTTCAAAATTAAGTGATGAACCATACCAGACATCACTGCTTATATAAGCAATTGCTCCATCTTTAAATGGTAAATCTATATTCGCAAAACCCCTCATTTTCTATAAATTTCTTTGAACATCCTTTAGGCATTTGTATGGCAAGGTATTTAAAGGATTCAGAAGCGATTATGCATTTGGAAAAATTCATTTTCACAACTCTTGAACCCCTAATCTCTTGGTTTATTGCGCATGATAAAACACATACTACAATGACCAATGACAACATTTGTTTCTTTGTCATCTTATTGCATTCATGAGGTTAATAAAAAATCAATGAACTCAATCGGGTTATTGCCAGCGCAAGTATACGAAGACTGGAAGACATACCTATCGGAGAAGAGGACGGCCAAGTTACCCAAATGATCGGTGATCTGGTATTGAATGACGGCGGGTTTTGGCACCTGGGGGTATTCCTCGGTGACAAACTGTTTCCGGCCTTCTTCAAACTGGTAATTGTCAAGCACCCAGGCACTGGCCTCTGTATCAAACACATATTCTGCACCGGCCAGGTAGAGGCGCTGCTCTGCTTCCGGGCCGGTCCTTTCTACCCTGATTTTTTCACCACCGTAGGTGTAGTCGAATTTCATCAGCCCGTCACTCAGGGTGGCGCTAAACTGCATATTGATCACACTCCACTCAACACTGCCATTTTCGTTGGATAGCATATTTCCGTTGTTGTCATATCCGGTTTGCATAATGTCGGGTTCGAAGCCGTAGGGTTGGGAAGGGCCTCTTGTAGCTAATCCCTCGCTTTACTTTATCAAGACACCACTTTTTTCCAATGCCCTCAGGTAGTAAGGGTCGAGTAGTATCTCGTGTGCCAGACGGGCGGTGTCAGAGTAGTTGCGGAAGTATTCTTTCTTGTCGTAGTAGCTTCTTCGGTAATGTTCAATTTCCTTTTTCGAATGAAAGAACTCTATTGAATTACATTCGCTTCGTGTTCGAAGAACGAGCTTGCCAGGCTTCTGTTCCTGGAAGGTCCAGGCATTTCTACAGAGTGAACGAAATTTGAAGCTCACCCATAAACGAGGCTGGGATTGCGTCTGCTGAAAGAAATCCGCCTTAAAATACTGTTTACCATTTATCTCACAGACTAACTCCAGAGGAGGTTTTAGAACGAAGCTATCCTGTTTGAAGAACCCTTCTTTTAACCTCATTTCGTGTATTTCAATATTCCCCCGGTACTGAGTTGTATCGTAAAATTCAATGTCTTTTGGATGAACTTCGAATACCAATTTACCATTAGAGTACAGTCCATATTTGATACTTGTCTGATTACAGGAGAGCAATATAGCCAAATTAATTATACAAAATACGATTTTTCCTTTCATATCTATTGCCGTTGGTAGACCTTGTCTGGCTGGAGCGAACCATTGAATCCCACAAAGGTTACACCTTTCTGGAACTTGTATCTGTTGTCATCCGAAAGCGTCCCATCCGCATTCTCGGAACGGTATCCATTCTTGGTAAGTACCCAAGGTGTACCAGAACTGTCCCTACCTGCAAATACAGACACATGATCAAGCTCACCTTCCGTTCCGGGAATTGTATATCCAAAAGCACTTTTAAATGGCTGGGCCTTGCCAAGTGTTTCGGGATTGGCCGGGCTTTCCGTCAGACCGTTTTCGGAAACAAAGATTTCAAACTGCCTTTGATTGGACTCTCCCCAGCCGTTGCTTATGTCTTTCCCTCCCAGTCCACTCTCAACCGAAGAAAAACAATTGAACTGGCAACCTCCTTCACCATCGGCCACAAAACCTTGTACAAAGTCCCCGATGAAAGTCCCTGACATATCTATTCTCCCTTCTTCGGTAAGGCTGTTATATAATATAGAAACCTCAGCATCAGAAAACGCACCATTCGCCCATTGCCTTAAGCTTGCCTCATTATCACCAGCTTCGGCTACAAGGTTTATCTGCCCTGTTTCACTGTCATACTCTGGATACCAATCGGGCGAACGACCATCCGGATCTACAAATATCAATGGATTATTGAGTGCGTAATGATAGGTACTCCACTCCACATACTTCTCCCCCAGCGGATCCACCCCCGCAAATCTCCCAATCTTGGCATCGTAATATCCGCCGGAAGTCGGACAGGCCGGGCCCCATACGCAAACCACCCTATCCCCGTCACCTGCTCCTTGTGGTTGTAGGTGTAGCGGTCCTGGTATTCGGTGGTGTTGGTCAAGTTTCCTTGCATGGGTAGGCCAGAAGGCCTGCCCCGAGTACTCGGGGGATAATAAAGCATGCGCTGAATGATCTCAGGGTCTTCCCCGTTTTCCGCTGCCTCCGTTTCTGAGCTGATGTGCCCGTCGCCGTTGGCATCGGAGAAGAGGACGGCCAAGTTACCCAAATGATCGGTGATCTGGTATTGAATGATGGCAGGTTTTGGCACCTGGGGGTACTCCTCGGTGATGTACTGCTTCCGGCCTTCTTCAAACTGGTAATTGTCAAGCACCCAGGCACTGGCCTCTGTATCAAATACATATTCTGCACCGGCCAGGTAGAGGCGCTGCTCCCCTTCCGGCCCGGTCCTTTCTACCCTGATTTTTTCGCCGCCGTAGCTGTAGTCGAACTTCATCAGCCCGTCACTCAGGGTGGCGCTAAACGGCATATTGATCACACTCCACTCAACACTGCCATTTTCGTTGGATAGCATGTTTCCGTTGTTGTCATATCCGGTTTGCATAATGTCGGGTTCGAAGCCATAGGGTTGGGAAGGGTTTTGGAGTTGGCCGTTGATGCCTGATTTTGGTTGGGCAGGTTCAAATATAAGGGATGTACGGTAAGCTGCAGGGCTGGGTTGATAAAAACTTCGGCATGCAGGGTTTTGGTTATGCTATACTGAAGTTGAAAGGGAAAGTATTTTGATTGAATGCAAAAAAAATCATCTAAATATCAATGTAAAAACTTGAGTTCAACACAAAGAATAATTACTGATGAAATGACAAACAAAAAATACAAATATAAAACCCACGTTACCAGCGGATTAAAAAGAAGAGGAATACATTCAAGTACCGGTAAAATAAAGTAAGCAAAATTAATGATTGATTTTTCATCTTTCTTAATTCTTTTACCAAGAAGAATTCTTTTCACCAAACCAATCACCAAGGCCACCGGTAAATATAAAACAGGAAAAAACAACAAAACAACACCTTCTTCACCAATATATCCACTCTTGCTAATTCCTGTAATTGTATACAAATCGAAAACCATTACAAGAGCGAATAAGTTGGCAACAAGCAATATAATTGTCATAGCCAGTTGAACATTTTTCATATTTTTCTTGTTTGAAACGGCAACCTGCATTTTTTAGGAATTGGACTCAACTTTGTATCAACTTTATCTATTTCTTCAGTATTTGCAGTTCCAGTTCCATGTATCTTTGTTCCTTGGTACCAAAAATACTTGTTAGATAGCTCATAAGACTCCCACCCACGCTTCTCCATTTCTACTTTATCGTATTCAAACAGCTCTGTAGATAGCCCTTTGGCAACAAAGTCTCCGTCAGTAGTAAATTGAATAAAGTCATTTATTCCTTCATTATTAACCAGTGGATTTTCCCATGAATTCGTGAAAGCAAAGTTATCGCCCAGCAAACGAGGTTCATCGGTTTCTTCGGGAGTATTTAGAGTGATCAAATTAACCTTAAACCCTAGATCACCGAGAATTTTGGACGCCTGGATAGCCACATTACCACCGTGACTTACCCCAATAATTGTAATGTCTTCATCACTGTTATTATTATCAAGGATGTATTTCACTAAATCAAATGCTGCGGCAGTACGCTGTTGAGTCACATTAATTAAAGTTGCCTTGCTACTCCAGTCAAATCCAAAATCAGGTGTAACACTTGTAGATTTGGCCATCAACGATCTTGCAGTTTTCTGAAAGTCTGGCCGTTGCCAATCTGCTGAACTTGACATTAAACCATGAACAAAAAATGCCTGCAATCCATGCAAATCAATGGCGTTTACCGGTGTATCCTCCGCATAATTATACCCCGTCACCCAGGCAAATTTCTCCGCAATCGGATCCACCCCCGCAAATCTCCCAATCTTTGCATCATAGTATCCGCCGGAAGTCGGACAGGTCTCGCCCCATAAGCAAACCACTCTATCCCCGTCACCTGCTCTTTGTGGTTGTAGGTGTAGCGGTCCTGGTATTCGGTGGTGTTGGTCCAGTTTCCTTGCATGGGCATACCGAAAGGCCTGTCCCGAGTACTCGGGGGGTAATAGTACATTCTTTGAATGATCTCCGGATCCTCCCCGTTTTCCGCAGTCTCCGTTTCTGAGCTGATGTGCCCGTCGCCGTTGGCATCGGAGAAGAGGACGGCCAAGTTACCCAAATGATCGGTGATCTGGTATTGAATGACGGCTGGTTTTGGCACCTGGGGGTATTCTTCGGTGACAAACTGCTTCCGGCCTTCTTCAAACTGGTAATTGTCAAGCACCCAGGCACTGGCCTCTGTATCAAATACATATTCTGCACCGGCCAGGTAGAGGCGCTGCTCTGCTTCCGGCCCGGTCCTTTCTACCCTGATTTTTTCGCCGCCGTAGCTGTAGTCAAATTTCATCAGCCCGTCACTCAGGCTGGCGCTAAACGGCATATTGATCACACTCCAATCAACACTGCCATTTTCGTTGGATAGCATGTTTCCGTTGTTGTCATATCCGGTTTACATAATGTCGGGTTCGATGCATGAACTTGAAATAGCAATTTATTTCTCGATTTACTTGCCTTAATTGGCAGATGAAATACAAAGGTACAACCTCCTCAATGAATATAATAGCAAGACCTGGCCGTCCCTAATATATTTTATAAAAAACAAGTTTATCATCTCCTTGGATGATTATCATCTTTTTTGAGTCTAGTCTAACATTCCAATCAAAAAGTAAGCCCTCTTCCTCGTCGTAAATTTGTAATTTTTTTCCTTTCCACTTATAGCCTACTACCCTTTCCAGTTCCGGTAGCATAATTAAGCGTAAACTATCTCGCTTAAAAAAATCCAACATGAAGTTTTCACCATCTCTTTCCTTTGTTTCCCAAACGCCTCCAACACTCCTCATACTTGATGTATTAAAATTCTCACCTTTAAAAAAGAACAGAATAGCTACCAAAAGAACCACATACAAACCCAAGAATAATATTCCCCTTTTGCGGTTGTTGGTATCAGTCAACAAAGGAGTAATGATAGCTGCTACTGTCCCACTAATCACTAATGCCAATAGCAACCCTTGAAAATTACTCCAATCAACAATATCAAGAATCGCCCTTTGGACAAAGAACGAACCGATAAAAATCGATGAAAAAATTATTATGAATGATTTCGTCATTTTAGTCATTGTCATCCTCTAAAAATTTAGTTTTGGCTTCTTCTTTACCTGTGGTTTGTCTCCCTATTAATCGGACAAAATTACAAATGGTTGAAAAATAATTATCCACCCCCGCAAATCTCCCAATCTTCGCATCGTAATATCCGCCGGAAGTCGGACAGGCCGGGCCCCATACGCAAACCACTCTATCCCCGTCACCTGCTCTTTGTGGTTGTAGGTGTAGCGGTCCCGGTATTCGGTGGTGTTGGTCCAGTTTCCTTGCATGGGTTGGCCCCGAAAACCCGGGGGATAATCCACTGTCTTCCCAGGAAGGCATTGTTTTTTGCATTTTGACGTTATCGGTAATGAACAACGACTCGGGGGTTTTTGAAATCTTCCAACTCCTGAAGTTCCAAATCTATCTTCCGCTCCCATTCCTTTTGTTTACGCTTATTGCTATAGTAGTTTACCCCAACATCATATTCCTCTTGATATTGTTGATATTCCATCATAATTCTCTTCTTGATTTCCATATGGGTTTCAGGAGAAATTGGCGATGTGGTAGAAAGGATTTTCCTGTACTTTCTAGCAAAAAGTTCTGCTATCTTAAAATGGTACAGTTCATGCCTCATCACCCCTTCATCCGAAATCGCATCAGGACTGATATAGGATCTTTCACAATACATGACAGCGTTGATGTCAACAACAGCCGAATCCCAATAATAGGCACCATTGTCCTCTATCTCAAGCCCAATATATGCCCTGAGCCTGTACCCATATCTGGTGATTAACGAAGAATCCAAATCGAGGCTGTCAACCTGGAAGTAATCCGGCAACAATTTTAAGGTGTCGGTGTACACTAGCTTGCATTGGGCAATTGCCTGACAGGCGACAAGTATTGCCACGCTCAGAGAAATTAAACACCTCTTCACTTTCAACATATAGTATATTCTTAAGGACATCAAGCCCGATTGCACAAGGTACCAAACCAAACCTCAGCCCTTGCCAATATTGATAATGATCATTTTAACCGTTTGGGTACCGGAATGGAATTCTGCCCCTTTCACTTAAAACCATGAACAATGGGCAATTCTCAAAAATGCTATCTGTAAACAGCCCTAACCCTTGGAGTTGAGTTGAACCTCAAAGCGAACACAATCCTTGCAGGGGCAACCCCTGCCCTGATAAGGGCATTTTGCATAGCCTGTCCCCTTGCTACAAGCAATTGCCTCGTGGTGATGGTATTACTGGGGAAATTCGTACCACCGATCGTAGCCGCCGCAATTAATAGCGGATTCCCACTATTATCGAATTCTGGCAGGTTCGACTCTACCCATATCGTTACATTCACTGAAGGGTTATTGTTCATGTCATTGGCTACCCTTGAAACGAAATCTTGCCCTCCCCGTGTGAGTGCATCAGAATTTGCTAGAAACGTAGTCCCTCTATTTGGCGGTGGAGGAACAGGCAACGCTACAGTAGGTGGGGCGATGGCTGTCGGTGATGGGGATGGTATATTTTGAATAAAAATTGACACTGTATAGGCTTCGTCAACACCATTGCCGGTCCCCTTTTGAAATCTATTGTTGTAAGATTCTAAGAGCCTTTGGCCAGCCACACGTTCTTCAGAGGTGTTGAAATCCTGCTGGGTACTGCCGACTTGAACCTTTTGGCCATCAGTGTTGAGATAGTAATAAGTTACCTGCAAACCATTCGTCTGATCAGCGTTTGTTAAAGTCACCTTTGTACCGTTGACCTGATTTCCTGCATTGGTGGTCACTCGGAAATTCGTAATCACATCATATGTTTGTAATCCATGCAAATCAATGTTCTTAATGGGGCTATCCTCCGCATAATTATACCCCGTCACCCAGGCAAATTTCTCCGCAATCGGATCCATCCCCGCAAACCGCCCAATCTTGGCATCATAATATCCGCTGGAAGTCGGACAGGTCTCGCCCCATACGCAAACCACTCCAGGCCCGTCACCTGCTCTTTGTGGTTGTAGGTGTAGCGGTCCTGGTATTCGGTGGTGTTGGTCCAGTTTCCTTGCATGGGCAGGCTCCCGAGAACTCGGGAGGTAATAAAGCATGCGCTGAATGATCTCCGGGTCTTCCCCGTTTTCCGCTGCCTCCGTTTCTGAGCTGATGTGCCCGTCGCCGTTGGCATCGGAGAAGAGGACGGCCAAGGTACCCAAATGATCGGTGATTTGGTATTGCATGATGGCAGGTTTTGGCACCTGGGGGTATTCTTCGGTGATGTACTGCTTACGGCCTTCTTCAAACTGGTAATTGTCAAGCACCCAGGCACTGGCCTCTGTATCAAATACATATTCTGTACCGGCCAGGTAGAGGCGCTGCTCTCCTTCCGGCCCGGTCCTTTCTACCCTGATTTTTTCGCCGCCGTAGCTGTAGTCGAATTTCATCAGCCCGTCACTCAAGGTGGCGCTAAACGGCATATTGATCACACTCCACTCAACACTGCCATTTTCGTTGGATAGCATGTTTCCGTTGTTGTCATATCCGGTTTGCATAATGTCGGGTTCGAAGCCAAGATACAGCTTCCCTTTTGATTTTCCAAACGTTCCAACAGTTAGCAAAATATTGAAACTCGATCAGACCTAAAAATATAAATCGATCATCAACAAACTAGTGAAATTTAGAACTATTGCCGTTTAATTTTTTTACCGAACCATTGATTACCTCACCCTTCATTTAAATATTGATAAAATTTGGTATCATTAATGTGATATAAGATGTGACGAAACTCTTCCCCAATATCCAAAAGTAAATTATATACTTCCTCTTCAGACAAGGTATCTGAGTAAAGCCTAGGAAATAAATCCTGGACTAGCTTTTTACAAGATTCCTCAATCTCTAAAAATGAAAAGGCTAATACTT
Organism: Saprospiraceae bacterium; assembly: GCA_026993525.1. GTDB lineage: Bacteria > Bacteroidota > Bacteroidia > Chitinophagales > Saprospiraceae > UBA6168. The sequence continues at coordinate 2,115 of JALWSS010000054.1, read as the reverse complement.
GTGATTCCGACTCTTCATTTGAATCATATGATTTGACAATTTTAGATTTATTCAGGTTTTTCGCTATCAAATTCAATCTCTCAAACTGTTTCATAATTACTGATTTATCAAGTCATCAATTGCTCTTAGTTGAGATTTGAAGGTATTAATTTCTCGCTCAACAGAACTTGCATGGCCGCCAGCTTTCTTTATTGCCTCCAATTTTAGGAAGTGTTCATCTAACCGCTTTTGAATTGTTGCCCTTGAACGCAATATTGAGTTTATGCCATGTTGCTGCAATTGTTTTTGAAAAGAATTGAACGTGGCTTGACTATAAGGGGTATCAATACCCGCATTACCACCATGCGGTTGCAACCCCCTCAGACTATATCCTCTTGCCCTGATCTGAACGTTGCCACCTTGCGTGGCAGCGGCCAAACCAGCACCTTCGGTGATAAAAGTCTCCGCTAACATCAGATTGCCAAGGGTCTCACCGTAAGTAGCCCAGTAGTTCTGATAAGTTAATGGCTGAAAAACACCTGAACTCTCTACTGCTGCAAGCCCACGATCTTTCAATAAATAGTATTTGTACCGGAGACGAAGATCATATTCATCATAGACGTAGCCATTATACCCAGGAGACATATTTCCCATTCCTGCCCAAAGGTTCACATTTGAACTGCCTATCCCACCTGCTATTGGCCCCCAATATGGATACTCCTCATGATCCCAAGCCACACTGGTGACCTCGCCGGTTTCTCTAGATGCGGTAACAGAAATAGGTACTAAATTTTGAGTTACTGAGCCGTTAGGACTTATGGTTGTACTTGCTAATCTTTGTAACCCCCACAAATCAATGCCCCCCACCGGCTCATCCTCCGCATAATTATACCCCGCCACCCAGGCAAATTTTTCCGCAATCGGATCCACCCCCGCAAATCTCCCAATCTTCGCATCATAATATCCGCCGGAAGTCGGACAGGTCTCGCCCCATAAGCAAACCACTCTATCCCCGTCACCTGCTCTTTGTGGTTGTAGGTGTAGCGGTCCTGGTATTCGGTGGTGTTGGTCCAGTTTCCTTGCATGGGGAGGCCAAAAGGCCTGCCCCGAGTACTCGGGGGGTAATAAAGCATGCGCTGTATGATCTCCGGATCCTCCCCGTTTTCCGCTGCCTCCGTTTCTGAGCTGATGTGCCCGTCGCCGTTGGCATCGGAGAAGAGGACGGCCAAGTTACCCAAATGATCGTAATTTTTTGAGAGAAGTTCTGTTTATTTGATCATCCGTAAATCCGACGGCCTGAGCAGATACAAGCTGACTGATGTTTGCCTTCTGTTTGAGATTGGATAAACTTGGAAGGGCCGAATGTTGACGAATAAACCAGTGCAATAGACGCCCTATCTCACAGTGACTCAATTTTGAGCCCTATTCCCAATTCTTTCTTTCTTTCTTGAAGACTATTCAAATCTAATGGGCCTAAAACGTGAGATTGTATAATGCTATCACAATTTATTTTCCCACAATCATCAAGATTCAAATCAAAATTCTTGTCAACTATCCAAAATGACTCACTTTCACTATTAAGAGTCTGAGTTCTAACAACAATCCACCTCTCATCTGAATTCGCAGCCACAACATATTCTTTGCCATAAGTATTTGCCCTTGACGGAATTACAGGTATTCCAGCATCACAACAACCACTTGGTGTAGTACAAAAAACAATTATCCTATCGCTAACATGGTCACCTTCAAGCAGTACAAAATTATCCCCTAAATCATGAGCACCAAAAAGAGCACACAAATTGCAAGAATCAAGATAAACAAAGCAAAAAACCAGGAAGAACCATATTCTAACATTCATATTTCAATATTTTCTGGTTTGCCCCCTATTAATCGGACAAAATTACAAATGGTTAGAAAATAATTGTCCACCCCCGCAAATCTCCCAATCTTCGCATCGTAATATCCGCCGGAAGTCGGACAGGCCGGGCCCCATACGCAAACCATTCCAAGCCCGTCACCTGCTCTTTGTGGTTGTAGGTGTAGCGGTCCTGGTATTCGGTGGTGTTGGTCCAGTTTCCTTGCATGGGCAATTTACGCTTTCTCCAATCTCAAAGTCACACATTCTCAAAGTCTCCC
>JALWSS010000053.1 GCA_026993525.1 Saprospiraceae bacterium | reverse complement strand
ATTTACGACAACGACAACGACGGCATCATCGAAAACAACGGGGAGGACCACCCGTTCGGACACCATTGTGGAACCAATGAGTCATACGTGCTGCTAAACTTCAACAAACCCATCGAAGTGACGGCCAATGAAACACTGGACCTCAACTTTTCCATTGACTGGCTGCAACTCTACAACCACGACAACGGTATGCACGATTTCTCTGACCCCACCAAACTCTACACCCACAACCCCAACGACCTGACCCTCGCCAAACAGATCATGGGCAATTTTGTGAAGGCCCTTTCTTTGAAGTGAGGAAGTGAAGAAGTGAGCCCCGTCCCGAAATAATTCGGGATCGGGGGAGGAACTGAGGAATTGAAGAATTGAGCCCCGATAGCCATCGGGGGAGGAACTGAGCCCCGTGTTGATAATAATCGGCATCGGGGGAGGGATCGGGTTCTCCCACAAAAAAAGCTGCCCCTCCTTTCGGAGGGGCAGCTTTGTTATTTCAAATGTCTTTCGTCTTTAGAAAGAGATCTTCACACCGGCGTTCCAGGTGCGGCCGAAGCCATAGAAGCCCCTGTTTTTGGTGTAGAATTCATTTTCAGCAGTGTTCGGATCGTCACTGATGTTGGTGTCCATTTCAGCCACATAGGTTTCATCGAGAACGTTGTTCATGTTGAAACGGAATGTGGTGGTCATCTTGCGCATGTTCACGGTATAAGAGATACCGGCATCAACGAGTGAGTAGCTGGGCAGCTTAACTACCTGGCCACCTTCTTTCTTGAACTGATCTTCGAGAATGTCAAAATCAGCGTAGAGGTTGTCGGCGAAGTAGTAGTTACCGTACACTTTCAGGCCGTAAACAGGCTCGAAAGTAGCGCCCAGTGCGAAGGTTGTCTGGGCAGCGTCACCAACTTTTACGCCGTCGGCAAAGAGGGTGATCTTGTTGTCGGGGAAATCTTTCAAAGCCTCCTCGTTGTCGAGGTTGAAGAGGTTACCCGTGAAGTTGCTGCTGTACTCCCATTTGCCGATAGAAGCCATACCATTCACACTGAGTTTTTCGGTCGGGCGGTAATTGAACTCGAGTTCAAAGCCGCTGTGTACTTCCTCAACATTGGAGTAAGTGGCAAGGACGTCCACTTCCGTATCGCTGATGGTCAAGGTTTTAAAGCTTTCATCGAACTGGCGGTTGCCCCAGGTTGTGGTGTACACGTTCACGTTGGCTCTGAAGTTGCGGGCACGGTAGCCGTAGCCGGCTTCAAAAGCAGTGACGGTCTGGTTTTTCACCTCTTCGTTAACGATGTTGCGGAAGCCGAGGAAAACGTTGTCGAAGATCGGCTGCTTGCTGAAGTAGCCACCGTTCACGAACACGTTGCTCTTGTCGCTGAGGTTGTAGTTGAAACCGGCTTTTACGGTTCCGCCACCGAAGTTTTGCCAGTCAGTTTCACGGTACTGACCATCGTTGTTGATGTCGTTGTCCGGGGTGTCGTTTTCGGCGTAGTTGAAGTAGTCAATACGCTTGAAGCCCTGGTTGGAACCGGAAACGGAAACGAAAGCAGACAGTTGGTCTTTGGTGTACTCAAGCTGGCCGAAAAGACCGATCCAACTTACAAGGCCATCGTTGTGGTAAGCAAGCACATTGTTGCCATTCTTGTAGCTGTCATCCCAGAAGTTGCCGAAGTCAGCCGGAGACTCTTCGGTGATGTAATTTTCCGGGTTGTTTTTGTCAGCCTGGGAGAGGTAAGCATCAGCGCCGAGCAGGTTTTCCAAACGGCGGAAGTGCTCGCCTTTGTAGTAACGGGCATCCAGGCCACCAACGAAAGTGAAGTTTTCGTTGAGGCGTGCGGTGAGGGTGGAGAGCACCCCGTACCAGTTGTGATAGTTCATGGAAGCCCGGCGGATGAATCCGGTACCCTGCTCACCGATGCCCATGAATTTGCCGTCGCGGGTTACTACGTATTTACCTGCAAAAGGGCCTTCACCGGCAGGCACTTTCTGTCCCCACTCGGGGAATGCAGAAGAGCCCTGGTTGTAAGCTACGAGGTCGTCGAAACGAACCTGTCCGTTTTCATCGTGGATGCCCTGGCCTTTGCCACTGTAGCTGTCGAAAACGCTACCGGGTGTGCGCAGGCGGCCACGGGGACCGGTTCCGCCACCACGGCCGAGCGATACATAGGCAGAAGTCTTGAGGTCAACCTTGTCGCTGATGTTCCAGTAGTGGTTAACAAAAGCCTTTGGCTTGTGGTAGAAGTTTCTTCTGAAAGTGAATTCTTTGCCATTCAGGGTACCCCAAACGGTGTTGAAGCGGATGCCTTCGTCAAGGTAAGTTTGCAGTGAGATGTTGTCAAAGCGGCTTACAGAGCGCTGGTGGTGCCATTGTGGAGCACCCAACACGGTGAAGGCAAGGGTATGCTGGCTGTTGAAAGTTTTTGACAGTGAAAGGAAGTAAGAGTAGGCACGGAACATGGTGCCATCCACATAACCGTCGCCACGGGTGTGGGTCAGCTGCATGGTGGCAGCAAAGCCCTTCTCGCTCAATCCGCTTGAGAGCATTACGCCGTACTTCTGATAGCCATCGTTGCCGATGCTCACACTGGCCTTGCCACCTTTTTTGAAATCGGCAGCGTTGGTAATGATGTTGATAGAACCACCAACAGAAGGAACCACCGTTTTGGCAGCACCCAAACCGCGCTGAACCTGCAAGGTGCTGGTTACGTCGGAAAGGCCGGCCCAGTTTGACCAGTAAACCCAGCCATTCTCCATGTCGTTAACGGGAATACCGTTGATCATCACAGCGGTGTTGCGCTGGTCAAAACCACGCACGTTGATACGGCTGTCGCCATATCCGCCACTGCCTTTGGTGGCGTAGATGGAAGGTGTATTGCGAAGCACCTCAACATACTCCTGGTTGCCCACCATTGCCTCGATCTGATCACCTTTCAGGGTAGAAACGGCAACCGGTGTGCGGCGGTCAATGGCCACAGAAGCGATCACATTCACTTCGGTCAGGCCTACGGCACCAAAATTCAGTGTAACGGCACCAAGGTCCACCATTGAACCAGCAACGGTCACTTCCTTTTCCATGGTTTCAAATCCGGTGTAGGACACAACCACGTTGTAAGTTCCATCAACAAGATCGCCGATGGCGAAGGAACCATCGATGTCGGTGATGGTGCCAAAGGTGTTACCGGCATCGTTGCGGGCAACCACGGTAGCACCGATGAGCGGCTCCCGGTTGTCGTCAACGACGGTACCGGAAATGCCTCCCTGGCTGTACAGGGTCATGGCCATGGTAGTGCTCAGCATAACCACTGCCAGTAAGCGTACAAACAAATTTCTCATAAGAATAGAATTTGGTTAAACGTTTTTCCCGCCCTCACACAATGGCGGGGTGAATAGATCAGGTTTGAAGAAATGGCGTTTTCCCTCCTTCACTGGCGCTGGCCAGTTGGATTCAAAGAAAATGAAGGAGCATGTATCCTGGTGATGCTTGATGAGAAGAACAGAGGAGTCTGTTTGTCCATCATAACTGCTTTTGTTAGTGCCTGTTTTGGAACGGTTCAGGGGACGAACACTTCAACCTCGTTCATGCAATTTGCAAATTTGGCGGCAAAGGTAGGTCCTGCATCATTGCCAGCCGCCGCAAAGGTATTAAGCAGCTTTTAATTTTTCGTAAAGATGGGTCAAGTCTTTTGCTGAACCAGCACGATCATCGCTGCATCAGCCCTGGCCACTTCTTTGAAGAATGCCCGCCATTGCTGGTATTCCGCTGCGGGCAAATGCACGGGAACAACCTCCAGGCTTCTGACAATTATCACCTTCTCCATGCCCGTTTCAACCTCCATCCGGTACTTTCCCCAGGGCGTTTCGATGCTGACAGGGGCAGGGCTGCTTTCTATCTTGTAGCCCTTCGGTAAAATGACGGTGATGGAATCGTGATCCGCATAGGCCCTGTGGCTCCAAACCGGAAGTTTCCGGTCTTCCATTTCTTCCGGAATCCGGCTCATTACATCAACGGCATTGACCGGCATGAAGAGCCGCTTGCCGCTTTTTGCAGCGTACTTCAAAAACTCGCCCCGGATAACCACGGTGGCGGATGGCTCTTCTTCTGAAACATTTACGGCAAACTCCGCAAGGTTGGCTGCCGGCAGGCTCGAACTTCGGAGGTATTCTTCCTGCATTTGCGCCCTGGTCATGTTGTGGTAAGCATAGCGCAACCATTCGTGCTGCCAGCCACCGAAACGGACCGAGTCCGCAAACTGAGCCTTGCCATCTTCAGCAAGGTAAATACGGGTGTGATGATTGGCAAAGTTGTCTGCCGGTTTCAGCGGGGGCGTATCCACCAGGCGGCCACCACCTTCGGTAATCAGCAGGGCCTTGCGGTTCTGGTTGTGCCAACCGGCGTAGCCCACAGGATAGGTATTGCTGGTGCATTCCAGCCATTGGTTTTCCGAAGGCAGGTAAAGCACCATGTGGTTGAAGGCGGGCATGACAAAATCTTCCGGGATCACATTGGGTTGCGAATTGCTGTAAATGAGCGCCGGCCAGGCTTCGATGCCGGCCTCTTCCAGGAGGGCTTTCATGTAATTACTCAGGCCCTTGCAATCGCCGTATTTCTTCTCCGCCACGTCTTTGGCAGGGTACGGTTGCCAGCCTGATACATCGATCTGCACACTGACATAGCGGGTATTATTCTGAAGAAAGCGATAGAGGGCCTCTACCTTTTCTGCCGTTGTTTCTTTGCCCGCCAGTTGCCGGCGAACTTCCTGTTTCACCGTTTCAGGCAGCTCACGGGTTTCTGCCATCAACTCAGACATAAAAGCGCCAAAGGCATCCCAGGTGGACCAACTGCCCTGGTAACCATGAAAATAGAATTCATTGGGTGCAAAGATCAACATTGGCAACACGGCAATGGCCGGAGGTGCATAGGGCTCTTGCTTGATGGCTGGCAAATCACTCACCTCCCATTTTCGGATGATCTTGCCATCAACTTTTTCTTCCTCAACATCAAGCTGGATGTTGAAGGCCTTGAATTCAACGTCAAACCCCTCAGGGGTTATGAGCGTGTAGGTGGACGATTGGACCGCCGTGTTGTACGGTTGAATATCCCAGCCGGGTATGAACAACTCATTCCTGTCAACTGCCTCGTACTCAAATTCCACCGTCACCGGAAACTGTTTGAGTGCCAGGTCAACGTATTTTACCCGGTTGTCTTCGTAAATGGAGAAACTGCTGATGGCGCTGCGATCCCGGATTTCATCCTTTTTTACTTTCCTGATCTCCCGCCCCATAGCGTCGTAAATCCTTCCACTCAGCTTGCGGATACTCGAACTGCCGTCGTAATAAAGCATCAGTTTGTCAAACTGTGAGCGGTGGTTGAGCAGGGTGACCACCTGGTGGACTTTGAAAACCGTTTCGGTAGCGGATTTGATTTCAAAAACCAGGTCCCGTTTCCGGATGACGGCATTTGAATTCTCCAGTTGTGCAAGGTTCAAATCCGCAATGGAATACCCTTCCTGGGCATTGATTTTGCCGAAGGAAAAAACCAGGATGCAGAACAGTACCGCATTGCCTTGAATCAGTTTCACTTTCATTGGCTCATCATTTGGTTTGGGAAATTCAGGTTTTACTCAACACCACCTGGGCGCTCATTTTCTCTGAAACGAGGTTGAAGAAATTCCTCAAAGTCGCATATTCTTCGGTTTTGAAGTGCAGCTGTGTGATTTTCACATTGCTGATCAACTGCAGCCGGTTTCCGTTCTGACTGAGGCGGTACTGAAAGCTGCCGCCCTCCCCTTCCATGCTCATTTTAACCCCCTCGGGCAGTTCATTCACCTGGTACCCCTCCGGGAAATCAATATTTGCGATGATCTTTTCGGACAGGGGGTAAGGCATATCCACCGGAAACAGGCGCTCCTCTGTTTTGAATGGATTTTCGTTGAAATCACTCAGCATGGCTGGCGACAGGTAGATGAAATTACCTGCTGCCATCCCGGCTTCGGGAAGATGGCAGTAGATCTTTGCCTTCAGGGGCTTGTTAATCTCTTTTTTGTTAGAAAATACAATTGAATCTATTTCTCCTTCGGGAAAAATCTCCTTCACCTTTTCTTTCAATGGCCGGGCATCGGCATCGGTCAAAAGTTCTTTGCGGTACTGAATGGCTTCATAGCCCTTGAAGCTGCATGAAATGGTTCCGGTCAGGCCACCGTCCTTCGATAGTTCCATGGACATAAAATAGGTGGCGGAAGATTCATTCTTTGGCAGGTCCACCCACTGCGGGTTGCCTTCAATAACCACCCAACCCTGGCCATTCAGGCTGTTTTCAGCCAGATAACCAATCGGCCGGAAAGGATCACCGGCCTCCACGAAATACCCATTGCCGTCCTCATCCAGTACCAGGCACAGCACGTGGTCAAACTGGTCCAGCAACGGGTAGGTCTGTATGGGCCTGCCGTGAGAGCGGGTACTGATGAGAACCGGATGCGCCTCTACCCCGGCTTTGCGAAGCAAGGCAACCATCATCATGTTCATTTCATGGCGATCAGCTTTCCCCGTTTTGAGGCATTGGTTGAAGCGGTCGCCGGAAAATATCCCGGTGCCGGAATCCATCTCGAACGTCCGGTTGACAAAGTTGTAAACCGACATCAGTTTTTCGGCAGTTGAACTGGCACCTTCCAGGTGGGGTTGCAAGGCCGTCCAGACATCCGAAAAGGAACCCTGCCTTTTCATCCTGCCGCCAAAGCCATCGGCCTCCCAGAGATCCCGAGCCAGCTTCGGCCAGCTGGTCAGCACGTGCTCCGTCATGTAGCCGGGGAAACGGAACTCCTTGAGCTGGAACCTGATCCTGGCCAGGTAATCGTCCATGGTGGTAATGTAGGGTTGCGGCCTCAGGGCCGGCGCATTATCCATCACATAAGTATTCCTGACCACCTTCACATTGACCCGGTCGGCGCTTCCAATGAGCAGATCGCTGTAGGAGTAATCCACTTTGGGCCGGGGCACATTGCCCTGGGCCAGGAATATGTAGTCGTACCACTCCGGAATCTCCAGCCACAGTTCGCTGTGTTTGACCGGGATCTCATCCTGAAAATACCACTCCGGCAGTTCGAAAGTCAGCCTGGAGATCAACTCGTATTTGTATTCAATGATGGCGCCCGGTTCCAGGGCCGGGAAGGTGAAACGGAGTTGGCTCCAGTGTTCGTTGACTTTTTCTTCGTAAATGTCCTTTTTGCTCACATCCACTTCTTTGCCGTCGGGCAAATAGGTGGTGGCTTTCAGCCCTGAAATCCGTTGCAGTGCATTTTTGGCGTAAAAAGGGATCACTATATCGGCGTGCCGGTAGCCTGCTTCTTTCAGTATCTTTATCCGCCTGGTTCTGAAGAAACGGAAAGACCGCTCGCCACTGGTGAATTCAAATTCCAATGATCCGAAATCACAAAGGACAACGGCCTCTGCCTCCGGATCCGCATCATAGGTGGTCATCCGGAGTTCGTCTTTGTCAATCTTGCCGAATTTGACCGGAGGTTTCTGAGCTTGAATTGCAATTGAAAAAAGCAAAATGAAGAGCTGGGCAAAAACAATACGCATGACAGGATGGGTTTGTTAGTGAATATATTTTAAAAAAAACATTTTTAAATTTCGTCACAACCACTACCAAAACAAGTTATATCTCTAAGCGTGCAACAATGCTTCTATACCCGCAATATGTACCCGGCGGAGTGGTTTGAGAGTAACTCATCACGCTCGTTCCGGTGCGGTTGGGAGTCTGGATCCCGAATCCCGTCCCGTCCCGTCCCGTCCCGAAATTCTTCGGGATTCGGGATTCGGGATTCGGGATTCGGGATCTCCGCCCAAACCACTTCGTTTTGAGTATATCTGATGTGATAACCTGTTAAGATCACGCCCCCTCGAATTCCTGCCGGAAATTTAAAAAGAACTTTTTTAAAAAATTAATTCGCAGCTATTTTCCCTTCCCCTGCAGCAGCACCAGGACGGTGTAAAAGATGATCTTGAAATCGAGCATGAGGGACATGTTTTCGATATACAGAATGTCGAATTTCAGGCGCTCGATCATTTCATCCACATTGGAGGCGTAGCCGTATTTCACCTGCCCCCATGAGGTGATGCCGGGCCTCACCTTCAGCAAATGCCGGTAATGCGGGGCTTTCTTGACAATCTGCTCTATGAAATAGGCCCGCTCCGGCCGTGGCCCCACCAGCGACATCTCACCTTTGAATACATTCCAGAAGTTGGGCAGTTCGTCCAGGCGCCATTTGCGCATCACCGCCCCCCAGGGTGTGCAGCGGGGATCGTCTTCGGAAGACAGTTGAGGGCCGTGTTTTTCGGCATCGGTGTACATGGAGCGAAATTTTACCAGCATGAACGGTTTGCCGTTGAAACCAATGCGCTCCTGCTTGTAAAAAACGGGCCCCGGAGAAGAGAGCTTTACCCTGAGCATGATGTAAAGAAACAACGGCGACAGCAGCACCAAAGTAATGCCCGAAACTGCGAGGTCTATCAGGCGCTTGAGTACCCGCTGCCATTTGGGCATCAACTCCTGCCGGATGCGGATCAGCACCGCCCCGTAAACCTCACTCATCTGCACGTTGCCCAAAAGGATATCGTACATGTCCGGTACGATTTTGATGAGAATCCTGTCCCCGAAATCAAACAATTGATTCAGTATCCCCTGCAATTGGGTGTGTTCTGAACTCTCGATGGCGATGATCACATCCTCCACCTCATTGGCACCGATGATCTCGTGGAGTTCATCACTGCTGCCCAGGCATGGCAAGTCATTCCGTATTTCCGGAACGGGATCCCCTCCGTTCACCTGCACATACCCCACAAAGCGATGACCGAGGTTGGAGGAGTTGCCCGAGAGCTCTTTGTAAATCCTGGCGGCCCGCTCATCAGCTCCAATCAACAGCGAGGGAAACCAGACCTTGCCACGCTGCAGCCGCCCCCGGGCCCAGGTGATGAACAGCAAACGGCTGAAACCTGTAAATGAGAAATGAAGGGTAAACAACACCACGAAAGACTGGTAGTAGGTGCGGTGCTGACCCACCACATCATCCAGTATCAGGGTGAAAAACAGAATGATGCAGCCCGCCAGGGAGAGAAAGAAGGTCCGCGAAAGCGTGCTCAACCGGCTCAACCGGTACACATCCTTGTAATCGTCAAAAAGGTTGTAAAAAAGGAACCACCCGGTGGGTATCATCAACACCCCGTAGTAAAAGTTGAGATCGTGAAAAGAAGACCAGGCCAACGGTTGCCCTTCCGTCCATTTGCGGTACATGAAAAAACAGGCCCAGGCCAGCATGGCAGCCAGGAAATCAAAAAAACGGTACAGATAGGTGTCGCGTTGGCGAAGGGTCATTCCGGATGAATTTCGGCCGCAAAGTAAGGTATTCCCGCGCTATGAACTCAGGTGCTTAGGAACTTGATTCCATCAACAAAATGCCATCCATCCATAAAAAAACGACCAGCAGGATAATTGCCGTAAGATAAATTTGGCAAATAGGCTTACTGCTTTAAGTTTGTGACCGATGCACCTTATCACATTTGTCCGACACTTGCTCCTCTCTTTGTTACTGCTTTGCTCTTTCTACCTGGCAAAAAGCAAAAATTTACTTTGCGTATATAGCTTAATCACCGTACCGAACAGCGAATGCGCTCCTGTAAGTCCTTTAAGAGATCACGACAAAAAATGTTACAGACTTTATTTTCTCAAAGAATGGCAACTGCACACAAGACCCATTCTTGAAAACACCCTGATTGGAGAAGACCAAAATGCTGTTTACCCGCAACAATACCGAATCAAAGATGCAACAATAGCTTTACATCTTCAACCTGAATTTCCAATTGCAAACTGGATCGCCCCATCCTTTCGGCATGCAATGGTTGAGCGCAGCCCACCTTCAGTGCATTGTCCATAAAGACGCAACATTTCAACAACCGGCTTTTCAAACTAAGCCCCCCGGTTCAGTTAATTACACAAATAAAAAAACGGTCAGAAAATGATCCGGACTTCATTTCGCAATCCTTACCTCATCGTTGTTTTTTCCATTTTCGTTGCAGTCATTGCGGCAGTTCTCATCCCCCGGATGCCGGTGGACATTCTTCCGAAGTTCAAGAAATCAGCCATGCAGGTTATCACGCTGTACCCCGGCATGCCCACGGAGGTAGTGGAGAAAGACATCACCAGCCGGATGGAACGCTGGACAGGGCAATCGCCGGGCATTGAAAAGCAGCTGTCCAAAAGCATCATGGGCGTCAGCGTTGTGACCAATTTTTACGGCGAGGACGTGGACCCGGCAGAGGCCATGGCCAATACTTCGTCTTATGCGGTGAGCGACATGTACTACCAGCCGCCCGGCACCCTGCCACCCATGGTGCAACCATTTGACCCCACGGCATCCATCCCCCTGATGTTGCTGACAGTGAGCAGCGAAGAAAAGAGCGGGAAAGAACTGTACGATGTGGCTTATTACAACCTTCGGCAAATGCTGTCCGGTGTGAAAGGGATCGTTGCACCTGCCGCCTACGGTGGCACCCTTCGGCGCATCTTCATTTTTGTGGACCCCGACAAGCTGGAAGCCCTCGGCATTTCCCAGACGGAGGTGAACAGGGCCATCCACGACAACACCACTATGATTCCATCCGGGGTTGCCAGAATTGGCAACATCAACTATGGCATTGACGCCAAAGGGATGATCGTGAAAGTAGATGATTTCAACGACATCGTGGTGGCCTACCGCAACGGACAACCCATCTACGTAAAAGACATCGGCCGGGCCGAAGACGCCAGTGCCATACAAACCAACATCGCCCGGGTGGATGGCAAGGAGCAGGTTTACTTACCCATTTTCAAGCGCCCTTCGGCCAATACCATCGCAGCCGTTAACGAGGTAAAGAAAGCCCTGCCCAGGCTGAAAGAGCGCTTGCCGGAGGATGTAAAGCTCAATGTCATTTTTGACCAATCGAGTTATGTACGCCAGTCCATTTCCGGTTTGGTATGGGCAGGTTTGGGCGGGCTGGCCCTCGTTGTAGCTGTGTTGTTGCTTTTCCTCGGAAACGTGCGGGCAGCCCTGGTGGTCAGTTTGTCGCTTCCCCTGTCTGTGCTTTTCGCTTTTGTCGTTTTGTACTTCACCGGCCAGTCCATCAATACAATTACATTGGGCGGCATTGCGCTGGTGCTGGGCTTGCTCGTTGACAACAGCATCGTTGTGCTCGAAAATATCGACCGCCACCGAAAACTGGGCAAGGCCCCCAAAACCGCAGCCCTGGAAGCTGCCCGCGAAGTTGCCTCGCCGGTGTTGGCTTCCACCCTCGTCATCATCGCAGTTTTCTTTCCGGTCATGTTTCTGACCGGAATGTCAAAATACCTCTTCTCGCCGCTGGCAATTACGGTGGGAGGGGCCATGCTGGGTAGTTATATTTTTTCACTCACCCTGATTCCACTGGCATCGGCCTGGAGGCGGGATCAGGCAAACCCGGGAAGTTTAAAAACATCCTGGTTTGCGAAGCAGGTAGAAAAGTTCAAAATCCGTTATCAACGCTCCTTGGCCAAAGTGCTCAAGCGCAAAAAAACAGTACTGGCAACCGCACTGATCCTCTTTGCCGGCGCTGTACTACTCCTGACAATGAGGGGCTTTGAATTGTTCCCTCAAACCGACGTTGGCCAACTGGAAATCCAGGTGCGATTGGAATCAGGAACCACATTGAGGCAAACCGAACAAACCATTGCCCGGATGGAACAAAGCATACGGGCTGAAACGGGTTTCGATCTCCAGCAGATCATCTCCAACATCGGTGTGTTTTACGATTTGCCTGCAGCGTACACCCCCAATTCCGGAACGCAGGATGCTTTTATCGGTGTCCAGTTAAAGCCCGATCACACCGTCAGCGTTTTTGAGTATGCCGCTCGCCTCCGGCAAAAATTCCACCGTCAATTTCCAGGCGTTGAAGTCAGCTTCAATACGGGAGGTATGCTCACCTCTGCCCTCAACGAAGGCAAACCCGCCCCGATAGACGTGCAGGTAAAAGGTAACAGCCTGGAAACGCTTCGGCAGTTGGCAGAACGCATCCGCGACACCATCGCCTCCATGGAATCCGCCCGCGACGTGCGCATACTGCAACGACTCGACCAACCAGCGAAAAACATTGACATTGACCGGGTGAAAGCTGCCAGGCTGGGCGTGAAACCCGTTGATGCCATCAAAAATGTTGTGTCTGCACTCAACTCCTCAGCCACCTTCGACAAAGCCTTCTGGATTGACGAACGGAATGGCAATCACTACTACGTCGGGGTTACCTATCCCGAGCATTACATTGACGATGAACACGCTCTCGGCAATATCACCGTGAGCAGCCAAACACACGGCCAACCGGTCCCGTTCCGCAATTTTTCAGAACTGAGCGAAACCACCAACCCGGTGGAAATCAACCACCACAACCTCTCCAGGGTGTTCAATGTCTATGCGAATGTGGAAGGAGCGGATATAGGCAGTGTCTCACGGGAAATACAAAAACGACTGAACAAGATGGATTTCCCGAAGGGCTACGAAGTGACCTTCCAGGGAGAGGTCGCCAACATGACCAGTTCCTTCGGTAGTCTGGGCCTTGGATTGTTCCTCGCTGTTCTGCTCGCTTTCCTCATCATTGTACCGCTTTTCAAGTCCTTCAAACTTCCCCTGGTGATCCTATTCGCCTTTCCGTTGGGAATCATTGGTGTTTCGCTGTTGATGTGGCTCACCAACACCTATCTCAGCATTCAGTCGCTGATGGGCATCATCATGATGGTGGGCATTTCGGTCAGTTACGGAAACATCCTTGTTGACCGGATCAACCAGCTTCAAACCGGAGGGATGCCCCTGCACGAAGCACTGCTTCAAGGATGTACCGACCGGTTTCGACCGGTATTGATGACGGCAGCCACTACTATTTTCGGCCTGCTTCCAACCGCTTTGGCCCTCAGTCACGGGGCAGAAGCCAACGTGCCACTGGCCATCGCTGTTATCGGTGGAACCTCCATGGCCACCTTGCTGACCCTCTACGTCATTCCGGTGCTGTATGCCGTATTGGCCAAAAAATGAAAAATCCATTGATTCAAGAAACTGCGCAAAACATGAAATACCTTCCTCTTTTTCCCCTCTTTCTTGCACTGTGGTTGTTTCCGTCGTGCAACCAGCAAGCACCTGCCGAAAATCAACAGCCTCCTGAAAAATCCGGAACCGTTGCGGTTAAAGTTGTGCATCCGGAGCACCGAAATTTCGCCAGTGACATCCGGATAGCCGGACAGGCCATGCCCAACCGGCAAATCACGCTTTACGCCATGGAAAGTGGATTTGTCAGTCAGCTTCGCAAAGACATCGGCGACGAAGTGGCCAGGGGCGAAGTGATAGTGAGGCTTGAAAACCCTGAACTCCGGGAATTGCTGACACAGAAAAAAGCAGAACTGGGCAGCGCTGAGGCAGCCTTGGAACAGGCCAAAGCCAGGCTGGCAAAAGCCCGTGCCATTGCCGAAGCAGAAGAAAACAATGCCAACAGGTTGAAAACCGTCTTCGGCAAAACGCCCGACCTGACACCGGCAGCTAAAATGGACAAGGCCAGGGCCAGGGCCCTGGCAGCTAAAGCAGATGTGGACCTTGCCGAAGCCGATGTACTCGCTTCGCAAAAAGACGTTGAATCGGTAAAGGCGCAACTTCAGGGCATTCAAACCAGGGTGGATATGCTTAGCGTCAAGGCGCCCTTCAACGGCATCATCAGCCAAAGATTCATTGACCTGGGCACCAGTGTCAGAAGCGGCATCTCAAACAGCAACCCCCAGGCACTGGTGGAGTTGCTGGACATCAACCCCATCCGGATCAGCATTCCACTGCCTGAAGCGGATGTGGCAAACGTCCGTGTAGGCACCCAGGTAACGGTACAGTTTCCCAACCTGCCCGGCGAGAATTTCAAAGCCAGCGTGAGCAGAATGTCACAGGCCATAGATCCTGAAACCGGCAACATGAAGATTGAAATTGACCTGCCCAATCCCAACCGTAAAATCAAAGCTGGCATGTATGCCCAGGTAAACATCCGGTTGCAGAGCAGACCGGCAGTGCTGTCCCTGCCCGTGCAGGTAAAATTCATGGTGGACGATGTGCCCATGATCTACCTGGTCAAAGACAACCTGGCCCACAGCGTAATGGCCAAAACGGGGCTGTCCGGCAAGGACTATTTCGAAATTCTGAACCCCGGAATTGATGAGCATTCCCTGATCATCCTTCAGGGAAAATCACTGGTAAGAGACGGAAGCCCCGTCAAACCGGTGGAATCTCAAAAGTGAAGCAGTTTGATTAAACAAGCGCCAAAATGACTCGGAATTTACTTACAGCCATCTTCCTGTTGGTTGTCGCCGTTCTCCATTCGCAGAACGGCGCCACCGGCATCAATCTGGAGCAGGTGCTGAACCTGGGCTCCAAAAACAACCATGCGCTGCTCCAAACCGCACAATCGGTACAGTTGGCCAACGCCCGGCTGGCAAAAGCTAATTCATGGTGGGTACCGGAGCTCTCGGCCGGAATGAACAGCCATTTTCTGAACGGTGCCGCTCTCAACGCCAACGGCCGTTTCTACCTGGACATCCGCCAGAAAACCCTTTGGACCGGCCTGAGTGCCATTGCCGACTGGAAGCTCATGGATGGCATTGCCGGCACAAAAATGGCCCGACTTGACAACGCCGCTGCCAGGCTGAATGCCCAGGCCAACCGGAATGAAATTTTGCTGCAAATCGTCAGAAATTATTTTGACCTCCTCGCTGCACAAATGAATTGGCAGGCCTGGCAGCAACTGGCAGAAAAATCGGACAGCATAGCCCGGCAAACTGAAGCCTATGCCCAAAGCGGACTGGTGGCTGGTTCCACTTCAATGCTTGCCAAAAGCAACGCCCTCCGTTTGCATGCTGAAACACTCAAACACAAAGCCCACTGGCAACAAAAAGCCGGCGACTTGGCAGCCTGGCTGGACCTGCCCCCCGGCACAGCCCTGTTTGCCACTGACACCCTGCTCCCTCTGGTAAATATTGCCGATGACCTCATCACCGGGAAAAACTTATCCAATCAGCAAATCGCTGCCACCCACCCCCGCATCCTGGCTGCAACAAAATCATTGGAATTTGAAAACAGGGCAGTAAAAACAGCTACTTGGGGCTGGCTCTGGCCACAACTTTTCGTTCGTGCATACTCTGCCCGTTTTGGGGGATTTTTTGACAAAGTGCATCCGGTGGACAGTGCTGCTTTTCCCGATCCGCAAAACTCATACAACACCACCGGATTAGATGCCGGAATTTCCTGGAACATCCCGCTTTCAACGCTCACCCACGGCGGCGAACGCAAAGAAGCCCAGGCCAATCAGAAAATTGCCTCGCTCGAACTGGAAAAGCAAATAGCCCGGATCACCAACAATTTCGCCGCCACCAGGGCCAGCCTAATCATTGCCAGGGACAGGGTGAAAATGGCAACATCCGCCGCAGCGATCGCAGAGGAAGCACTCAGGCAGAGCATGCAGCGTCAGCAGTACGGCACACTGGAACCCATGGAAACCATGCAGGCACTGGAAAATGTCATCAAAGCCCGGCTCGAACTCATCGAGGCTGTCTGCGATCACAACAAGCTGGAGTATGAACTTTGGATAGCAGCAGGAAAATCACTGTGACCGGATACGCAGCAAACCGGTAAGCCCGGACCCATCGCAGGTCGGGCCTGTTCCTGGTAATCCGGTCCGCATCTGCCTGACAGGGAGGAGGAACCAGGGCACGACAATAAGCTGAAAAAAAGCAAAGTTCAAGTACCTTTGCAGATTGCGTATTTTTCCCTTTCTTTCGCTGCGCAATGCCCTGCCAGATAGCCATCCCGCAAAAACAACAACGACATGATGTACAAGAGACGAAAATTCATCAAGACCACCGGTCTGATAGCCGCCGGCAGTGTGGTGCTGCCCTGCTGGGCCTGCCACAACGACACTCCTTCAGAAGGAGAAAACACCGCCAACGAAAATTCAACACCTTCACCTGCCGGCAACCTGGAGCCTTTCGGCATCCAACTGTGGACATTGCGTAGCGAAATGGACAAAGACCCGAAAAACGTGCTACGGAAAGTGGCTGAATTCGGCTACAAGCAAGTGGAGAATTACGAAGGCCAACAAGGCCTCTGGTGGAACATGGGCCACAAAGCCTACAAAAAACTGTGTGATGACCTGGGGCTGACCCTCATCTCCAGCCATTGCAACTTCGCTGAAAACTTCGAAGAAAAAGCAGCCCAGGCCGCCGAAACGGGCATGAAGTACCTCATTGCCCCCTGGGTAGGCCCACAGAAAAAAATGGACGATTTTAAACGCATCAGCGAAACCTTCAACCAGTGCGGCGAAATCTGCCGCAAAAACGGCCTCCGCTTCGCCTACCACAACCACGACTACTCATTTCAGGAACTGGAAGGAGAACTGCCACAGGACGTGATGATGCAAAACACCAACCCCGATCTGGTAGATTTTGAAATGGACGTTTACTGGGCAGTCACCGCCGGAGCAAATCCGATTGAATGGCTGAAAAAATACCCCGGCCGATGGAAACTCTCCCACGTGAAAGACCGGGCCAAAGATGCCAAACCCAACGCAAGGGATGCTTCCTGCATCCTGGGCCAGGGCTCCATTGACTACGCCCCCATTCTGAAAACAGCCAAAGAAGTTGGAATGGAATACTTCATTGTGGAACAGGAAAAATACGAGGGCTCAACTCCTTTCGACAGCGCCAAAGCCGATGCCGAATTCATGAAGGCGCTGTTGATTAATGGTTGAGAGGAGTTCAATATCAGGTTGCAACTTTCAGTTGCGGCCTGAATTTCTCACTTGAGTTTTTCCTCTCACAAAGGCCACAGTGAACACAGAGAAAAGTCTCAGTGGTCTCCGTGAGAGGCCTTATCAGGTTGCAACTTCCGGTTGCGGCCTCCATTGCAAACGCTGGCAGTGGTTCCGAACCCTGCCAGCGTTGGGCGCCCAAAAACCAGAAAAAAACCAAAGAAAAACCTCCCAATCCCGAGACAAGCTCGGGACCAAAAAACACAGAAAAAAAACCTCCGTGGGCTCAGTGGTCTCCGTGAGAGACCTTATCAGGTTGCAACTTCCAGTTGCGGCCTGAATTCAGCCCAAGGATTATTGCCATAGACTAACAGGACTGCGGTCAGACAGAGCCTTTGGGTAGTTCCAGGGGCTTTTTTTAGGGATCAAAATGGAGAATGCCCTGCAAAAAAAACAGGGTAACAACAAAATGTTGCACCCTGTATAACCCCAAAAAACCAAATGAAAACAATCTACATATATCTTCAATTCTCCGAAAAGAAACTTAAAATCTTGTCAACATCTGCTTCCTTTGAAGCGGCAGAACGACCAATGGGCCGCAAGGTATGGAATTCGTCACAAGAAAAAGAAATTTAGACTTCGTCTTTCTTGTACCTACACCTTTTTTAAAAAACCGGGCCAAAGGTAAAGCGTTTTTGACTTTTGTGTAAACTTTACCCTAAAGCCAAAAAAATTTTTTTATACCTACATTGTAAGTGCCTGAAAAAGCAACACTTTTGCTAACGAACCCTCACTTTTTTTACAAATTCTTGACCATTGGCCAAAGTCAAAAAAATCTTTGTCTGCACCGAATGCGGTGCCACCTCACCCAAATGGATGGGTCGTTGCCAGAGCTGTGGAGAGTGGAATACCATCGTGGAAGAGGTGGTGGTAAAAGAAACTACCCGCGAAGAACGCACCCGCCTGTGGAAAGGACAGGACGGCGCCGGCAAAGAAGCCGAACCCGTTCCGCTCAACGCAATTCAGACGGGCAACACCCGCAGGCTGCCCACTCCTGACAGTGAATTCAACAGGGTGCTGGGCGGCGGCATTGTATCGGGCTCGCTGGTGCTGATCGGCGGACAGCCGGGCATCGGCAAATCCACCCTGCTGCTCCAGCTCGCCCTGCAATTGCCCGTCAAAATCCTGTACGTCAGTGGCGAGGAAAGCGAAGAGCAAATCAAGATGCGGGCCGACCGCCTGGGCAACAACAACCCCGACTGCCTACTCCTTACCGAAACCAACACCGCCAAAATCCTCTCCCAGGCCCAGAAAATTGCACCGGAACTGATAATCGTGGATTCCATACAAACCCTGTCATCTCCACATATTGACTCCACCCCCGGAAGCATCTCCCAGGTGCGGGAATGCGCCGGGGAGTTGCAGCGTTTTGCGAAGCAGACCAACATCCCTGTCATACTGATCGGCCACATTACCAAAGACGGCGCCATCGCCGGGCCCAAACTTCTGGAACACATCGTGGACGCCGTGCTGCAGTTCGAAGGCGACCGCAACTACACCTACCGCATCCTGCGCACGTTGAAAAACCGCTTCGGCTCAACCGATGAACTGGGCATTTACGAAATGCAGGCCGGCGGCCTCCGGGAAGTCTCCAACCCCAGCGAACTGCTCCTGTCGCAAACCGAAGAGGAACTGAGTGGCAGCGCCGTGGCCGCCACCATCGAAGGCATGCGCCCCATGCTCATCGAAACCCAGGCACTGGTCAGCACAGCCGTTTACGGCACCCCGCAGCGCACCGCCACCGGCTTCGACCTGCGCCGGCTGAGCATGCTGCTGGCCGTGCTGGAAAAACGGGGCGGCTTCCCCTTCGCCCAAAACGACGTCTTCCTCAACCTGGCCGGCGGCATCAAAGTGGATGACCCGGCCCTCGACCTGGCCGTGGTGGCCGCACTCATGTCCTCCCTCCAGGACGTGGCCGTGCCGGCTGATACCTGCTTTGCCGGCGAGGTGGGCCTCAGCGGTGAAGTGCGGGCCGTCAACCGCATCGAACAACGAATCCAGGAGGCCGACCGCCTCGGCTTCCGCCAAATCTACATCTCGAAATACAACACCAAAGGCCTGGATACCTCCCGCTACAAAATCAAAGTGCAAACCATCGGAAAAGTGGAAGAACTGTACAGGCAGCTGTTTGTGTAGGGTTTAGGGTGTAGAGTTTAGGGTGTAGGGTGTAAGGTTTAGCAGGCATACTCTGTTTAACTCTGTTTTCAACTCTGTGAAACTCTGTGGTTTTGAAAGAGTAGGGAGTAGGGAGTAGGGAGTAGGGTTGGGCACCATCTCCGGATGACGCTGTGATCAAACTCTGTTCAACTCTGTGTTACAACTCTGTTTAACTCTGTGGTTAATTAAAGATTATTAGGATTGTGGGGATTATGAAGGATTATCAAGGATTATGAAGTTTAGCAGCACTAGCTACGAGCTACGAGCTACGAGCTACGAGCTACGAACTACTTCTTCCTCAACACAAACCCCTTTCCTACGCTGTGTTTGGCATTGCCGAAGAGGCAGCGGTCAAGTGACAGGAAAGCATCCGTGAGGGGTACCAGGAAAGGCTCTTTGGTAGAGGGGCGCAGTTTGGCCTTCTTATTTTCCGTTCCGGAAACATTGCGGGCGTTGGCTTTGAAAATGCTTTGAATGATGCCCGTCCAGTACATCTCCGCCAGGGCCACCAGGTAGCCGCTCAGGTTGCGTTCGTCCAGCACTTCCATGCCGTAGTTCTCGGCCCATTGCTCAAATTTTTCAGGATCGATCAGGTACTCATGGCCAAAGGCATAGGCCCCCTGGGCGATGAGCCTTTTGCCGGCCAGGTAGTTCACCGGATCGTAGGTAATGGGAAAGTTGATCTGTGGAAAGGTGATAAGCGCCAGACCACCGGGTTTCAGCACCCGGGCTATTTCACGGGTCATCTGCTCCGGCCCGTCTGTCTGACGGACAGGCCGGCCAACGTGCTCCATCACATCCACGCTGATGAGCATGTCGAAACTGTCATCTTCAAAACTCAGTTCCAGCGCATTCTCGACGCGGTATTCCAGGTTGGGCACCCCTCGGTTGAGTTCCCGTGCCCAGGCGATATCCGCCTCGTTGATGTCACAGGAAACCAACTGCTGGCAATGGGCGGCGATCATGGGGTCGTAATCCCCTTCCCCGGTGCCCAGGTTCAGTATTTTGGCCGGTTTCCTCGCTTCGCAAAAACGCTCCAGGTTTCGTTTTACGAAGAGGTACCTGTTTCGGTATGTGGGAAATAAAAGCTTGTAGTTCAAGGGGGAGCAGGTTGTAGGTTGTAGGTTGTAGGGTTATTGTCCGAGGGCCTGGCGCAGTTTGCGGGCCTGTTCGGTGTTGCCTTGTGCTTCGTAAATGCGGGCGGCCAGGTCGTAGGCAGCCCTGAAATTGGGGGCCACCTCGATGCACTTCTGCAAGTCCTGCAGGGCGCCGTTCAGGTCGTTCCTTTGTTGCTTGATCACTGCCAGGTAATACCACGCCGAGCCGAAATCCTCCTCGATTTTCAGGCAATGCTGCAAGTCCAGTTCGGCGGCGGCCGTATCGCCCAGGTTCAGGGCGGCCATGGCCCGGTACAGCAGCCCGCTGGTACTTTCGGGCGCCACCCGCAGCATCTGGTCAGCGGCATGTCTTGCTTCGGCAAACTTGCCGAGGTTGATCTGTGCCATGGCCAGTTTCATCCAGGCCAGTTCGTTGTCCGGGTAGGCCTGCGTTTCCCGTTGGTAGGCATCGGCGGCAGCCTGCCAGTTTTGCTGTTTGAAATACCGTTCCGCCTCGAACACCGGTCCCCCACCCTTTTCGATGGCGGTGAGCGGAACACCGTTGGCGGTCACGGTAAATTCCGTCCGGGAATTGGGCCAGGTGCCCGCCCGAAGGTGCGGCCCCTTGATGTAGCGCGACGGGAAAATGCCGTAATCCCAGGGTCGCTCATACCGGTTGTTGAAGCGCTGGTAGCGCACCTGCACATGCGGGCCGTATTTCGCATTGGTATAAACCTGCAAGAGGTACGAGTAAGACGAGGCAATGGTTACGGTGTCCGTCATTCCCGGTTTCAGAATGCCGGCAGCTTCCAGTTCCTCAACGGCCTGTTTCATGCTCACACCCCAGTAGTCCGTCTCGAAATTACCGAAGGCACCGCTGATGCTGCCACTCAACGTGTTGAAATACACATAAGGGTACTGGTAATTGCGGACGATGAACAGCGCCGACTCGGCGGCCATCAGTCCGACAATGGCATACAGCGCATATTTTCCGGTTTTGTTTTTCTGAAGCATATTTTCGGCTTTCAGCCAAAACAGCGCCGCCAGCACCGCCATTGACGGATAAATGAACAGCAGGTGCCGCCAGCCATCGTGCAGAATGCTGTCTTTGTAAATGACATAAGCCACAGGAAATATACTTGCGAAGAAAAGCATGAACACCGGCAAAACCGCATGCTCCCTGAAGAGCCGCTTCATCAACACCACAGCCCCCGCAAACCCGGCCAGGGCAAACAGCGGAACGGTGCGCCAGATCCACTGCACGGGATAGTCCCAGGAGGTCTGGTCGCTCATCACGTTTTCACCCTTGAACAGCACCCTGATCTTGATGCCCAGCTTCGAGAACTCCCCCAACGCCTCAAAAGGATTTTTGAACGGCGCCTGCATGGCCCAGGGCCAAAACAGCACGGCCAACAGGTAGCCCGCCAGCGCAATGCCCAGCACCCATGCCGCATAGCGCAGGGTTTTCTTTCCTTCGGTAAATACGGCGCCAAGCCCGTTTCTGACCCAGAAATCCAGCCCCGCCCATAAGAACAGGTAGGCAATGAGCAGCATACCGCCGGCCCGTGTGCCAATGGCCAGACCGATGCCCGCCACCACCCCCAGGGCCGTTTTCCAGTTGGGCTTCTCCATGTTCCGGAAAAAAAGTAGCAGGTAATACAGCGCCATGATGTACCCGGCCGCAAAGGGAATGTCTTTCGGGTTCATCAGCGAATGCCCCAGGAAACGGGGCGACAGGAACAGAAAAGCCAGCGTGAGAATGCCCGCCCGCCATCCGGCATTTTCTTTGGCCAGCAGGCTGGCAAAGAGCATGGCCAGCACCCCGAAAAGGGCGTTGTAAAAATGCCGCACCTTGTGGTAGCCGGCATCCATCCAGGTGTAGCCCATGGCCCGGTTGGTGAAGCCCGTCAGAATGTCGAACACCCCACCGTAGTAGTGCATGTTGCCCTTCGGAATGTTGAGCGCTGCCGTATCGGCACCGAAGCTCAGGTAGTAATCCACCAGCTTCTCGGAATAGTCGTGCTGAAATTCATCGTCAGCGTTGATGCCGCTGTCCATGGCCAAAAAAACCGTGACCACCAGCACCACTGCCAGCAATCCGGTAAAGATCTTTTTCAGGAAAGCATCCTGATCGGTGGTATAAGAGGGCCTGTTGAGCCATTGCGTAAATCCCGCCGGCTTTGATGGCTGGGTCCTGGGCTTCTGCTTTGGCCGTTGCTTTTTCGTTCGCTTGCTCATGCCGGATGTTTGTTGATGAAAACCGGCCGCAAAATAGCAAAACTGCGGGGGAGGGTGGGTATGGAGGAGGGGCGGGCTGTGGTTGTGAGTACGACTGGCATAGCACTTGCAAGACAATTGGTGAAGTTATTAGTACGGTGTTTTGGACTTTTAGGCTCATTTTGTAGTTTCGCACAGCTGGTATCGTTCCACCTTCAAGTAGCTTCAACAGGAGGCTGTTATCGAAAACATTCGGAATAACTTCCTGGTGATCTGCAGGGGTTCTTTCATAAGACCTTGAACCAAAGCCACTTAAATCAATGAGTCTAAAATTGAACCTGGATGGATATACGAAGGTTGTAATGATGTAATAAACGACGTTCGTGTATTCGGGCATTATGCCTCAAGCTAGAAAGCCCAAAACCCAACAAAAAAAGTCCACTAAAAAGGACGACAAAAAAATTAAATCCCGTACTTTGCAACCAATAAATTTGTCAAAACATGGAAAGTAACAACAGCAAAGGACTTGCTAACTTGGCGAAGAAGGCAGCCGCAGTATTCGGAGCAGCTTTAGCCGCTTTGACAGGTGTCAACGCTAACGCAACAATAACACCTGAAAATAACAACTTTGAATCAAACACGATTCAAGTAATAGCGATTGGCAAAATAAAGCCTATGCCAATTCTTAAACTAAATTTGAACAATCCTGATGACAGCCAATTTGTAGCCAGTCACACTTCACACCGTTCACATAGTTCACATAGCTCACACCGGTCTCACTATTCGCATTATTCGCACAGGTCAGGAGCAATGTTTAGCTAAAATTGTTCTGTCATGAGTTTTCACAACAGAATCGAAGGCAACGAAATAATTGTCTTTGCAGACACTTCTTTGTATTCAAAGGACAGTATTTTTAAATGCCTTTATTGGTATGGTGACAAGTACCATGCTAATGTTTCATTTGTCGACAGTAACACATACAAGATTAGTCTAAAGCCAATGTCTGATAATCTAATATCGGCAGAACAGGCAGAAAAACTCCTTCAAAAATTAGAAAGAGATCTTTTAGACTTCAATCTTCGTGATATTGTTACTAAAGAAACCAAGAACATTCGAGATTTATTAATCGCAAAAGCCTTTTCAAACGGAGAGTTTGATGAGTTACCACCAGGTGAACTTTCAGACCCTGTTGGCTTCAATGTAAATGAAATAAAAAATGATTGATGCCAAGCATGAAAGAAAGACAAGAAAATTTAAAGAATCTGACTATTACGATTTAAAAAAAGATGGTCAATATTTTCTTTTGCCATTTCGCTTTCATAGGATTACACCTGAAAAGGAAATCATAGTCAATGAAGTTGGTGACTTTTTAATTTTGCCGACAGGAACATGTGAAAGAATAGTCAAAAGACAAATAGACAAAAAAACGGATTCTGAATTATACGGTGATTTAATTGCTAATTACTTCATTTCTGAAGAAATCATCCCACCACTTATAGATGTACTTGCTACAAGGTATCGAACAAAAAAGCTTTTCTTAAACCATTTTACAGGGTTACATATTTTTGTTATTTCACTGAGATGTGAGCACACTTGCCATTACTGCCAAGTTTCAAGAGTTACTCAGAACAGAGATAAATATGACATGCCAATAGATTATATTGACAAAGGCATAGAAATAATGTTTAAGTCCCCCAACCCCCATGTAACAATGGAGTTTCAAGGTGGCGAAGCACTTTTAGCATTTGACAATATCAAACATGCAGTTGAAAAAGCTGAAAGCATTGCAAAAGAAATTGGCAAAGGACTCACAAAAGTTATTTGCACAAATCTTGCAATTGTTACAGAAGAAATCCTTGAGTATTGCAAGGAACATGAAATACTCATATCTACTTCTTTGGATGGACCAAAATTCATCCACGACAGCAACAGACACAAGCCTCATGCAAGCAGTTACGAACTTACAATTAAAGGAATAGAACTTGCCCGAAAAATACTGGGCCATGACAGAGTTTCCGCACTAATGACTACAACGAAATTATCTTTAGACTATCCAGTTGAAATAGTTGATGAGTATTTTAATATGGGTTTTCAAGGAATATTTTTGAGAAATATTAGCCCTTATGGTTTTGCCTTAAGAACTGAAAAGTCAAGATATGATACTGAAAAATTTTTAACCTTCTACAAAAAGGCTTTAGATCGTATTCTTGAATATAATTTTCAAGGGCATTATTTCACAGAAGACTTAGCAAGAATATTTTTGATTAAAATGCTTTCTCCATTTAATGTCGGCTTCGTTGATTTACAATCTCCAGCTGGCTTAATTAATGGCGTAATTGTATTCAACTATGATGGTGGTGTTTATGCTACAGATGAAAGTAGAATGTTGGCTGAACAAAAAGACTTTACATTCAAACTTGGTACATTAGACGATAGTTATAACGAGCTTTTCTTTGGCAAAAAAGCACAAGAAATTGCAGAAGTTTGGGCAAATGAATCCCTTGCAGGTTGTTCGGAATGTGCATTTCAACCATACTGTGGTGCTGACCCAGTACATAACCACGCTACACAAGGCGATATGTACGGATATAGACCAAATAGTGACTTTTGCCAAAAGAACATGGAAATCATTCGCTATTTAATTGAATTAATGGAAAGTGATAAAAAAATAAAAAATATTTTTCAAGGTTGGGCAAGAACCGTAAATCATTAAATTATCATGGTAACACTTAGAACAAAAGGCAAACCTATAAATATTGAAGGTCATTTAGTTGGAAAAGTTTCAAGAGACATTGAAGCTCTTAACGAGCATACTTTTTTACTCGTAGACAATGTTGAACAAGACATTCCAACTACAAAACTTCTTGGTGTATTAACTACTCAACAAGAATATAAATTAAAAAATGACGAAAAAGTAGTTTTCAAAATCCCATCGCTTCAACACTTAGAAAATGGAGATATTGTTTCAGTTGGAAATGATGGCAATATAAATACGCTTTATAGAATTAATTCAAATCACAATACTTTACTTGCAACAGAAAGGTGTAATAGCAACTGTTTAATGTGCTCTCAACCACCTAGAGATAGAAATGACATACCTATTTTGCACGAAATCCACAAGCAATTAATACCTCTCATTCCTAAAGACTGTATTGAACTTGGGGTTTCAGGCGGTGAGCCAACATTAATGGGTGAATTATTTTTCTCTCTAATGGAGCAACTTAAAGTAGAGTTGCCTAATACTGAAATCCATGTATTGACAAATGGTCGTTCATTCGCTTGGAATCACATGGCAGAAAAACTTGGACAAATAAACAATCGTAGATTGATGTTAGGCATTCCGATTTATTCAGACTATTATCAAGTACATGACTACATTGTGCAAGCAAAAAACGCTTTTTATCAGACCATTTTGGGACTTCACAATCTTTCACGTTACAACCAAAGACTTGAAGTAAGAATTGTTCTACATAAGCAATCAATACCACGACTTACCAAACTTGCCAAATACATTTATAAAAATTTACCATTTGTTGAACATGTAGCATTTATGGGCTTAGAATATATAGGTTACACTCGTAAAAATATTGACAAACTTTGGATTGACCCATATGATTACCAAGAAGAATTATCAGAATCAGTAGAATATTTAGCAAGTCAGGGAATGCATGTTTCTATTTACAATACTCCTTTATGCGTTTTACCTGAAAGAATTTGGAAATATGCTAGAAAGTCAATTTCTGATTGGAAAAATGACTATCTTCCTGAATGTAAAAACTGCACAAAACTCAATAACTGCGGTGGATTTTTTACTTGGAATTTAAAAAAACACAGTGAACACATTAGACCATTTACTACTTGAGGATAAAGAAGTATCCGTCCTTGCAAGTGTTAAGCCCACCCGCCATTGCAAGCCTTGAGCGCAACGGCACTTGCAACCTCCCCCCCCCCC
>JALWSS010000052.1 GCA_026993525.1 Saprospiraceae bacterium | reverse complement strand
GCTGTGCTGGACAACCTGACCTGTACCATTGTCATGGTGTCTTTGCTGCGCAAACTGGTACCCCACCGCACGGAGCGATTGTGGTATGCCTCTTTTGTGGTCATTGCAGCCAATGCCGGCGGAGCCTGGAGTCCCATTGGCGACGTCACCACCACCATGCTTTGGATTGGCGAAAAAGTGACCACGCAAAGTCTGGTGATAGACCTCTTCGTACCTTCCGTTGTCTGCACCGTGGTGCCGGTATTTATTGCCACCTTGCTGCCGGCCTTCAAAGGCCACCTGGACCGCGGCGCCGGTGACCGTGGCTTGACCCCGCAAACCGAACAATTGCTCAGCAGCCGCACCATGCTGTTTCTGGGCGTCGGAGGGCTTATCTTCGTTCCGGTCTTCAAAGCCATCACAGGCCTGCCCCCTTATGTGGGCATGATGTTCTCCATGAGTGTGGTCTGGCTGGTTTCAGAATACGTCCACCCCGAAGAGGACTTCACGGCAGAACGCCGGGCGGCCTATTCTGCCCACAAGGCCCTGAGCCGCATCGAGATGTCCAGCATCCTGTTCTTCCTCGGAATCCTGGCCGCAGTGGCAGCCCTGGAAAGCGCAGTGGCTGCCTACCACGCCGATGGCCAGCCCGTCGGCCTGCTGATGCTGCTTGCCGAACAACTCAACCACACCATCCCGAATGTGGACATCGTGGTGGTCATCATCGGGTTCCTCTCTGCCATCATTGACAACGTGCCCATGGTGGCGGCCATCATGGGCATGTACCCCATGGAGCAGTTCCCCGTTGACAGCAAGCTGTGGCAATTCGTGGCCTACTCAGCCGGTACCGGGGGCAGCATGCTCATCATTGGTTCTGCGGCCGGTGTGGCAGCCATGGGCATGGAGCGCATTGACTTTATCTGGTACATGCGCAAGGTCTCCTGGCTGGCCATACTGGGATTTCTGGCAGGAGCCCTCACTTTCCTGGTCTGGTATCCTTTGGTGCATTGATCAACCACAGGGGCGCAAGAAAGTGCCACGGGGTTAAGAATGTACTAAGTAACCCGACGGGTGCTGTTTTTACCTCCGGGTTACACTACATTTGCGCGCAACACAAAGTGAAGCCAACGTGTTTTGACATTGATCAAAATCAGAAAAACGCTATGAAATTAAAGGGACTAGTGGCCGTGCTATTTTTGGGGTGGATGGCCTGCCAACCCAGCCAGGAACAATTGCTGTGCGGAAAATGGCAGGCCTTTGAAACACTGGAAAACGACATGCCACTGAAGGTGGACCACAGTGCGATCGGATTTGAATTCAACGATGATGGCTACTACCAGTTCACCAGTACCCTGGGCTACAGAGAGAGCGGCCGCTTCAGTATCAAAGGTGACATGCTGTACACCCTGGACACCGTCAACAAAGCCTCTTCCGAAAAAGGCGTTCAGATCGAAAAACTCACCTGCGACTCCCTCTTCCTGCGCATGGAAGCCGATGGCAACGAAAGAATCCTCAAATTATACAAGGTGAAATGAGGGAGAGGATTTGGTTGAGAGGAGTTGATCCCGATCCCGAATCAAGTTCGGGACGGGAGGTTGAGAGGAGTTGAGAGAGCTACTCATTACCCACAAACCCACCATTCCGGTTCTGAGAGCTCTGCAAGTGTAGTACACTCATGAAGTTACCGGGGCTTGAAAAGCTTTAAAAACCTACAACAACATCTTAAAAAACCCGGGGTCACCCTGAACTGAAAAGCCCGGCATCACGCAATGTGTGCCGGGCTTTTTTATATCGCTCCGTAAGCTTTTATTCCTCTTCTTCAGAAGCCTTTTCTGCCACTTCCACTTTGGGAACTTCCTTCTTCACCGCCTCTGCGCTGATGTTCAGGCCGGCAATTCTGGCATGCTCCTCAGCCACTTTCTGGCGCCATTCCTCGGCACGTTTGGCAACTTTGGCTTCTTTGGCATCCACCCACTCTTTGTACATCTTGTTCGCTTGCTCCTCGGTGAGGGCACCTTTCTTCACACCACGCATCAGATGGCGCAGGTAGTACACCCCTTTGAAGCGGAGCATCGCCCGTACAGTGTCGGTGGGCTGAGCGCCTTTTTGCAACCATTCGTACGCCTTTTCACGGTCCAGCTCGATAGTGGCAGGCACCGTAAGCGGATTGTAGAATCCAATGCGCTCAATGAACTTACCATCACGGGGAGCCCGTGCATCGGCAATTACGATGTGGTAATAAGGCTTCTTCTTTTTGCCCTTTCTTTGCAATCTGATCTTAACTGCCATGTTTTCAATGTTGCGACGCAGGTATGAATGTTTTGTCTGCGTCCGGTTAAACATCCCCGCTTACTCTGGTCAACAGGCGGCGGGCTTAAGCGGGCGCAAAACTAACCTATTTTCACACTTGTGTAAATGCTTTTCAGCAATTTTGTTTTCCTTCGGTAAATTCCGGGTTCTTTTCGCAAATTTGAGCATTCATCATCCCTCAAGCCCCCGAACCATGCGACTTTCTCTTCTGGCTGGTGCCGGACTCTGTCCGGTACCCCATCCTGTCGGACTCCGTCCGACTTTGGCCTTGACAGGACTAGCATTTTATGAAAATCACAGCATTTTTTTCAGCAGAATCAGCATCCATCATCCCTCAAGCCCCCGAACCATGCGACTTTCTCTTCTCCTCTTTCTCCTCTCCTTCGCTGGCGCAATGTACTCCCAGGACACCCTTTCCGGAGTGGTCAACAGCTACGCCGCCGTGGAAAACCTCAATTTTTGCGAAGGAAAACTCATCCTCGGTGCATCCAGCGGCAACTTCACCGCCGGCCAGAAAGTACTGCTCATCCAGATGCAGGGAGCACAAATAGATGAATCCAATTCTTCGGCCTTCGGCACCATCCAGCAGCTCAACCACGCCGGCCATTTCGAAGAAAACGAAGTGCTGAACCTCAGCGGAGACACGCTCTGGCTGCGCTATGCCCTTTTGCACCAGTACGATGCCAGCGGAGCCCTCCAACTGGTCGGCTTTCCGGAAGTGCCGGGGGCCCTGTTCCTGGATGCTGTCACCTGCCCGCCGTGGAATGGAGCCTGGGGGGGTGTACTGGCCTTGCAAAACAGTGGTACCACCACCCTGCTCAGCGATTTGCGTACGGACGGAAAAGGCTTTGGCGATGAATTTCCGCACGAGGTGGTCAGCAACTGCACCTGGCTCACCTTCGCCAACAACTACCACTATGCCTCCACCAATTGGCGCGGAGCGCCGAAGGGCCAGGGCATCGCCGCATCCATCGAAGGCAAGGAGCACGGTCGAGGCCCCCAGGCCAATGGCGGCGGCGGCGGCAACGACCACAACAGCGGCGGTGGCGGTGGCGCCCATGTCGGTACCGGCGGGCAGGGCGGCAGGCAGACACCCCCTTCCGCTTTGGGTTGCTCCGGCAATTTTCCGGGACTGGGCGGGCGACCGCTTCCCCTCTCCCCCACCCGGCTGTTCATGGGCGGCGAAGGCGGCAACGGCCACGTGGACGACAACAACGCCGGCAGCCCCGGCGCCCGGGGCGGGGGCATCCTCCTGCTCATCACCGACACCCTCATCACCAACGGCTTCGGCCTGTCGGCCAACGGCACCACACCCCCGCTGGCCGGCGGCGACGGGGCCGGTGGCGGTGGCGCCGGGGGTAGCCTCTACCTGTCGGCAAGTGAAATCACCGGTAACACTTCCCTCACCGCCACCGGCGGCAACGGCGGAGATGTCATCAACCCTACCGACCGCTGTTTTGGCCCCGGTGGCGGGGGCAGCGGCGGCCGCATCATCGCACCGGCTGGTACCAATATCCTCACCGACGTTGCCGGAGGCGATGCAGGTGAAAACACCACCCCCTCCCCAAAATGCAACGGCCTCTCCAACGGCGCTGAAACCGGCCAGAACGGATTGGTGGAGGAGGTATTTCCGATTCCGGCCAGCGCTGAGCAAATCGTGGAAACACAGATACTGGCGCAACCTCAACCAGTCACCATTTGCGATGGAGATCCGGCTACTTTCCAATTTTCCGTGCAGGGCAACTTCCTCTATTTCCAGTGGCAGACCAACGAAAACGGCAACTGGCAGGACCTGCCAAATGACACGCTGCCTCAACTGAACCTGACACCCGGCAATACCACCGAAGGGCTTTACCGATGTGTGGTGAGCAGCCCCTGTGCCGGCACCCTCATTTCGGATCAGGTGCAGCTCACGGTTCAGGAGGCACCCGTCGCAGCTTTTGACGCCGTTGCCGCAGGCGATGGATTATTTCAGTTCCTCAACAACAGCCTGAACGCCACCACCTGGCATTGGGACTTCGGCGACGGCAACTCCAGCACCGAAGAAAATCCTGTCCACCAATTCCAGGAAGAAGGCGTTTATCCGGTCATGCTCATCGCCGGGAATGCCTGCGGCAGCGACACCCTCGCCGTGGAAGTCAACTACGTTCCCGCTCCCGTGGCAGCTTTCAGCCTGAGCCCTGCCGAAGGCTGCGCCCCCCTGACCGTCAGCTTCGCAAACAACTCTGAAGGCGACAGCCTGCAAATTGAGTGGAATTTTGCCGGAGGCAGCCCCGCCACCAGCACAGATGCCAACCCCGTGGTAACATACCCCGATGCTGGTAGTTTCGATGTGCATTTGGTGGTCTCCAACAGCTTTGGTGCCGACACACTGTTTCAACAAGAGGTCGTTCTCGTCCACCCTGCCCCAATCGCAGATTTTGATTATTCTGTGGACAGCCTGAGCGTGCAGTTTACCAACCAAAGCCAGGGTGGCTCCAGCTTCTTTTGGGATTTCGGCGATGGAAATACCAGCACGGACGAAAACCCCGTGCATACTTTTTCAGCTCCGGGAAACTACGAAGTGACCTTAACCGTCAGTAACGGACCCTGTGGTGCCACCCTGGCCAAAACCATCTCCGTCATCCCCAATGCCGTGGACGAGACTGCCTGGCCCGGACTTCGAATCTACCCCAACCCCAGCCAGGGCATTTTCCACCTCGATTTCGGACCACAGGCATCCCCGGAGAAAATCGAAATTCAGGTATTTAACTGCCTGGGCCAGGTAGTTTTCAAAACCGAAACACCGGAAAGGGAAACAAATCTGGACATGAGTGATTTACCGGCCGGCGTTTACTTCTTGATTTTGAAAAAAGCCGCCAGCCGGTTACATATTCCTTTGGTGGTTGGGGAATGAGGGGGAGGCAGGATGGTATGGCCGGGCGGGTTTGTTGCCATGCGCTGCAGGGCGGAATTTACCCTGCCTGCTTTTTGGATTTTGGCAAATTGAGATAACTTAGCACCGAAATTACGGTTGGCTGTATGGGTTTTGGAATCGTGTGACAATTGCAATACCAATATTTTGCCGTTAGTGTCAGTTAATAAATACGAATAAAAAAAGAATATAATTTTATTCACCACGATTGCGAAAGCCCTGAGTTCCTCACCAGAAATAAAAATCAACTACACATTGAAGAGTTCATTCGTTTTTATATTCACTTTTTTAGCCTTTTTTCCTGCACTTATCTGCCAACACAACTACGCAGATGCGCTGTATAAAACCACCTATTATTACGGCAGCCAGCGATGTGGCGACACCCAAAGCTGGAGCCATGCTGCCTGCCACCTTCAAGATGGAAATGACGTCGGACACGACCTGACGGGTGGTTGGCACGACTGCGGCGACCACATCAAATTCGGGCATACCGGACCATATACGGCAACCGTTTTGCTCATGGGCTATGAATTGGCGCCTGTGGCTCATGCCGACAATTATTCGCCCGCCAATTCTGCTCCTCCTGCAAATGGAATTCCGGATATACTTGACGAGGTGAAAATACAAACAGATTTTCTTCTGAAAACCATTTCCAACGACACGGTATTTTATCAGGTTGGTGATAGCACAGACCACGCAAGTTTTCACGACCCTGCCTGGCAATCGGTCAATTTGCCTCAATCGGAAGGAGGAAACCCACGCAATACCTATTCTTTTACACAAGGTGGGGCCAATATCGCAGGGTCGGCTGCATCAGCACTGGCATTGATGGCTATTAACTATGCTGCCTTCGATTCAACCTATGCCGCCAATTGCCTGGCCAAGGCAATTGATTATTACAATATCGGCAAAAACTTTACAGGGGCGATTCCTTCTACCACAGATGGCGGCCCGGGAAATGAATTCTATGCAGCAGGCAATTGGGCAGACAACATGGCCCTGGCGGCAATTCATCTTTATCGTGCAACCGGAACAAGTAGTTATTTGACCGAAGCTGAAGGATATTACAATGATGCCAATTTCGCCGTAGCCGACTGGTACCCCTTGACGACGGAATACGTCAATCAATTGGTCCATTATGAACTTTATGTCGCCACCTCCAATAATTTATATTTGACACAATTGACCAACCACATGAACGAGATGTATTATCACCCCAACAATTGCGGGTATATGCACTTTGCCGATTGGGGTAGTTTGTATTATGCGGAGGATGCCGCTTTTGTTGCCTGCCTGTATCACAAACTGACGGGGGATACAACTGCCTATAATTTTGCCAAAGAAAATGTGGATTTTGCATTGGGAACGCATGGCTTTATCAGCACGGATGCCCCTGCCAATCATTCCTTCGTGATGGGCTACAACCAGCTTGGGGCAGGTTATTCGGAACACCCCCACGATGCTACCGCTTTCGGCAAAGAGGCAAATGCATGGACCTTGTACACACAGGAATCCAACAGCCCCGGCTCTGTACCTTTTGATTATTTGCTGACAGGAGCCTTGGTAGGTGGCCCCAAAAGTGTTTGCAGCAATTACGATGACAACATCAACGACTACCAGGGAAACGAAACCTGCATTTATTACAACTCAGGCCTGGTCAGCGCATTGGCATATATTCACCAGGAAGAAGACAATCTGCTGCCGGTCGAATGGCTGGACCCATTAAGGGCAATACCCTACGGAGATTATATTGAGCTGAAATGGGTGACATCTTCCGAAAGGAACAATGCCGAATACATTGTTCAACGCTCAACGGATGCCCGTGACTGGCAGGATTTGATTACCATAAAAGGCAATGGCAGTACCTCATCCGCAAGTCACTATCGGATATTGGACACCACGCCTATCACCGGAATATCCTATTACCGTCTAAAACAAGTGGATATGGACGGTCTCTTCGGATATTCCAATATTGTTTCAGTAAAGTGGGAAAATTCTTGGAGTGAAATTTCTGTTATCCCAAACCCTGTAACTGAAGAGTTAAGGGTGGAATTTTACAACCCCAGGTCTGATAAAATTGTGTTTCAGGTGTTTAACACCTATGGAGAATTGATGTTTCGGCGGGCAAATGTGATTGCCGAACATTTAGAGATTGACGTTTCAAATTGGGATTCCGGAATTTATATAGTGCAGATGCTCTCCAACGACAGAACCGTCAAGAACAAGAGATTTATTATCGCACAGTAACAATGAAGCTCAGGCATATAATTGGCATACTGAATGTACGATAAAAATCATTTCTCCGGAGGAAAACCATGTTTTGTCCCCGAAACTTCAGTGGAAATATCATCGAGACCGAGAGATCGTTTGTTATGACTGGCCATTAATCACTTCCTGATGTGTTTTATTTCTCGGTGAACCAAT
>JALWSS010000051.1 GCA_026993525.1 Saprospiraceae bacterium | reverse complement strand
GCACCGATGTCGAGGCCGGCGGGGCCGTGGAGGCGGGCGAGGTCTTGTCGTGACAATTGATGGCCTTCGGCTTCCAGCTCGCTGAGCATGCGTTCCTTTCGTTTTTTCGGACCCAGCAAGGCGATAAAAGGCACCTCCGTGGCCAGCATTTTCAGGAGGTTGGCCTTGTCGGTTTTGAAATCGTGGGCCATCAGTACCGCAGCCGTCCGGCCGGGATTGGGAATGGCAGGCATCTCCGCACCGACGCTGGCCAGGGAAAAAACCTTCGGGTGAAAAGCAGATACCTTTCCGGTTGCGCTCGACTGCCAGTCCAGCACAGCGGCCAACTCCAGCAATGGAAGCACGTCGTAATTGTTGCCGAAGACCATCAGATGAACGGGCGGCAGGAGCAATTCCGCAAATATCTCAAGCTCACTGGCGAAAGAACGTCGCATGGACCTGCCGGCCCCTAAAACCTCCTCTGCAAAAGCCACCAAGGCTGATGCTTCCACCGGAATCCCGGCCGTTTTCAATTCTTTGTTCTGAAGATACAAACCTTTGGTGCCGGGCGGCACCGGACCTCCAACGACGTGCAACAACACAGCCGGTGCATTGGCCGTGACGACCGTTTCCAGCATGGCCAGGGGGTTCCATTCATAATTGCCGGTTACCGGTTCCAGCAAAACTTTTATGAGGCCCTTGCACCCGAGGTTGGCGCCTATCTGAAAGGGGTCGTCATCGAGGGTGTTGTAGGTAACCACCCGGGCTTCCTGTCTGAAAATGGTCTGCCGGGCTTTTCTCAGTGCATCGCCTTCCAGGCAACCCCCGCTGATGCCGCCGGTCCAGTGCCCGTCATCGGTGATGAGCATCCTGGCTCCTTCCCGGCGGTAACTGGAACCGGCCACATACACCACCGTGGCCAGGGCTGCCTTCACGGCTGAAGTATCCGTGGCTTTCCATTTTTGAATGATCCCTTTGATCTCTTTCATAGCTCGCTTTTTGCCGACGGCGAAAATAAACCTTTAATCAGGGATGAGGGATGAGGGATGAGGGATGCCCCGTGCCGATAATTATCGGCATCGGGGGAGGAATGAGGAATGAGGAATGAGGGATGAGGAATGAGGGATGAGGAATTGAGGAATTGAGCCTGTCTGCCGGCCAGGCAGGGAACTGAGGAACTGAGCCTGTCTGCCGGCCAGGCAGGGAACTGAGGAACTGAGCCTGTCTGCCGGCCAGACAGGGAACTGAATCCCGAATCCCGTCCCGATCCCGATCCCGATGCCGAAAGCTTTCGGGATTCTGTATCGGGACGGTATCGGCTTTCGGGATCAACAATTCCCGCAAGCGCACAACATCCTACCTTTGAGCGTGTTTGAGTTGGGGTATTTTTGTCACCTATGACTACACTGTACAACCCTAAGAATATGCGTTTGACCAGGATTTCTTTCAGTTTTATTTTTATCGTCGCAATGGCTTTTGGGCCCGTAGCAACGCCGGGCATGGCCCAAACGGATTTTCCCGGACAAATGAAATGGGGGCCGCTGAGCCCGGAGCCGAACAACACCACGGCCACCAAAGTGGTGGGGCTGACACCGGATGGATATTACCTCCTTCGGCAAAAGGTGTTGCAGTCGCCTTCGGCAAGGCCACGGGCATGGGTAGAGTTTGCGAACAAAGAACTCAAGGTGTTGCGATCCGAAGAGCTGGAACTGAAGTACAAAGGCAAACAGCGGGATTTTGAGGACCTGATCTATTACAACGGCCAGTTATACCTGCTCACTTCTTTCAACAACACCGCCCACAAGAAGAACTACCTCTTCCGGCAAAAAGTCAGCTCCCGGGGGCTGACCGCTTCCAAATCCCTGAAAATGATCGCCGAAACGGAGGCCCGCAATAAAGAAGTGGAAGGTTCTTTTGCCGTTGAAATTTCAAAGGACAGCACACACCTGCTGGTGTACCACGACCTGCCTTTTGAGAAGAACAACCCCGCCCGTTTCGGCTTTCACGTTTTCGATCAAAACTTTGAGCTGGTTTGGGAAAAAGAGGTCATACTACCCTACCCCGACAACCAGTTCACCGTGGAGGAGTACCGGGTGGACGACCAGGGCAATGTGTTCCTCCTGGGGGTCTTGTACACCGACGAAGCCAAGTTCAGACGAAGGGGAAACCCCACCTACCGATATGTGTTGCTCTCCTACCTCAACAACGGCAATGAGGAGGATGAAATACAGATAGACCTGCCGGGCAAGTTCATCACCGACCTCACCTTCCGGGTGGGCAACGACGGCAACCTGGTCTTCGCAGGTTTTTATTCTGAAAAGGGCTCTTACAGCATCAAAGGCTCCTACTTCTTCCACCTCAACCCCTACGACCGCTCACTGCTCTACCGCAACCATGCCCCTTTCGACTTCGATTTTCTTACCGCCTTCATGCGCCGAAAGGACAAGGTGCGTGCTTTGCAGGCTGAGCAGAACAAGGACCGCCGCCGAAGCCCGGAACTCTACAACTATTCCCTCGACCGCCTCATTTTGCGAAGCGACGGAGGGGCCGTTCTGATAGCCGAACAGTTCTACATCGAAAGGGAATCCTACTACCGGGACTATTACCCCTATTACGGTTATTACGGCTACCCCTACGGCTATTACGGAAACTACTACCGCAACAACCGGGAAGTGGACTACCTCTACAATTACAACGACATCATCGTCGTCAACATCCGGCCCGACGGCAACCTCCAATGGACCGCACGCATCCCCAAATGGCAGGAAACCCGCAACGACGGCGGCTACTACTCCTCTTACGCCATGAGCATTGTGCGCGACAAACTCTACTTCCTTTTCAACGACGATGCCCGCAACTTTGACCCCAAACGCAAAAATGACCGCATTTACAAATACACCGGCCGCAACGAAATGATGGTGCTGGCGGAGATGAACCTCAAAGGCGAGGTGCAAATCCATCCGGTCATAACCAATGACGGCGGGGTGACGCTCCGGCCCAAAATGTGCAAACAAACCGGCCTTCGGGAAATGCTCCTTTTCGGCGAAGCCAACAGGGGATTCCGGTTGGGCAAACTGAGCTTTGACTGATGGAACCGGCACAGCATTCTACCAGGCCGCCTGGCAGGAATTGCTCAGAATTCCGTACGATCACAGCACTCCATCGGGAGAGGGATGAGGAATCAGGGATGAGGGATGAGCTTGCCCGGCTGAACAGACGGGGGATGAGGGATGGCATCCCGAAGCCAAACCATTGTTTGTATCAGGATTTTTGCAGCGCACTCAATCTTCAATTCCTGAGTCCCCCGAAGCCGATACCTAAAGCCGATAGCTATCGGCTTCGGGGTTCAATTCCTCTCCCGACGAAAGTCGGAATCGATTCCTCAATTCCTCATCCAATCACTATTTTGCGGCCTCCTTTCACTGACCAACAAACCCGAGCATGGCAAGCGAACACAACGATTTCAGCATACGTCCGGCCACAGTGGATGATGTGCCGCTCATCCTTCAGTTCATCAAAGACCTGGCGGAGTACGAGAAACTGTCTGATATGGTGGTGGCCACGAAAGCGCTCCTTCGGGAAACGCTATTCGGGGAGCGCACCGTTG
The DNA here is from genome assembly GCA_026993525.1 of Saprospiraceae bacterium. Taxonomy (GTDB): domain Bacteria; phylum Bacteroidota; class Bacteroidia; order Chitinophagales; family Saprospiraceae; genus UBA6168. The sequence goes on along the minus strand of JALWSS010000051.1, from coordinate 4,127 downwards.
CGGAGGTGATTATCGGGTATGAGGGAGAGCAGCCGGCGGCATTTGCCTTGTTCTTCCACAATTTTTCTACCTTTCTGGGGCGCCCGGGCATTTACCTGGAAGACTTGTTCGTAAAGCCGGAATTCCGACGAAAAGGTTACGGCAAAAAAATGCTCTCCCACCTGGCCAGCCTGACGGTTCAGCGAAACTGTGGACGTCTGGAGTGGTCGGTGCTGGACTGGAACACCCCGGCCATTGACTTTTACAAAAGCCTCGGCGCCATCCCCATGGACGAGTGGACCACCTTCCGCCTCACCGGCAATGCCCTCGAAGAACTGGCCTCCGGGCTGCGATGAGACGCTGTGACTTTGTGACAGTGAGACTTTGTGACTTTGTGACTTGAGAGCCCCTAATAAACCCCTATAACCCTCATAACCCTGCCGAAGCCTGCATGGCCGTCAGACAGGGCAGTCCCGGGCGAAGCCACGGGAATAACCCTCATAATCCTCATAATCCTCATAACCCTCCATAATCCTCATAACCCTCCAAACCCTCCAAACATGAAACTTCTATACACAACCCTGGCAATGTTCCTCTTCGGCCTTTCGGCCAATGCCCAATTCTCCAAAGACCGGGCGGTACCGATTTACGTTACCGTGAATCCCGACACACCCTCAGTGCATCTTGAATGGCTCACACCCACTGCCATGCACGACGCCACCGTTTTCCGAAGGGAAAAAGGTGAGAGCACCTGGTACATTATTCAACAGACCCAGCAAAGCACCGTTCACGAATACACCGACACGGATGTGGAAGTGGGCAAAACATACGAGTACGGCATCGAGCGGCTGGCCAACAACATCTATGCGTACGGCTATGCCACGGTTCCAGTCATGGCGCCACCGGAGCACGACCGTGGGTACATCGCCGTTTTTTGCGAAGCGATGCTGGAAGACTCCCTTGCCACAGAACTGGAAATGCTCCGAAACGACCTCACCGGCGACGGCTGGCAGGTCTTGTGGCACAGCGTCGGCCCGCAAGACAGCACCGGCAGCATCAAAAGCAGCATCACCGGGGATTATGACTCCACCAACGGGGAACTGAAAGCGGTTTTTCTCTTCGGTGAAATTCCGGTGCCCTACTCCGGCAACTCCGCCTGGGACGGCCACGCCAACCACCAGGGTGCCTGGCCCTCCGACCTGTGGTACGGCGAGCTGAACGGCAACTGGACCGACGCCACGGTAAACAACACCAGCCCCAGCCGCCCGGCCAACGACAACGTGCCCGGCGACGGCAAATTCGACCAGAGTTTTATCCCCTCCAAAGTGGAAGTGGCCGTTGGCAGGGTGGATTTTTCCAACCTCTCGGAAGCGGATTTCGGAACCACGCACATCGAACTCTACCGGCGCTACCTGGACAAAAACCATCGCTGGCGCAACAAGCTGTTAACCGTTGACAACAAGGTGCTCATCGATGACAACTTCGGCTATTTCGGTGGTGAGGCCTTTGCCGCCAACGGCTGGCGAAACGGCTACCCCCTGGTGGGCGTTGACAACGTGATGGACGGGGATTTCTTCACCGACACCGACAGCAACAGCTACCTGATGATCTACGGCTGCGGCGGAGGCTCCTATACCAGCGCCAACGGCGTCGGCAACAGCCTGCAATTCGCCACCGACACCATCAACGCCGTGTTTTCCATGCTCTTCGGCAGCTACCACGGCGACTGGGACTACAGCCCAAATCCTTTCATGATGAGTGCCCTGGCGTCCCGGGGTGCCATTCTGAGCTGCTCGTGGGCGGGGCGGCCGCACTGGTTTTACCACCCACTGGCAGCCGGAGCCACGCTTGCTGAGTGTACCCTCGCTTCGCAAAACGCCTGTTTCAACCAGGGCTATTTCAATTCCATCGGCACTTGTGGTGCACACGCCGCTCTGCTGGGCGACCCCAGCCTGCGGGCACAGATTGTGGAACCGGTCAGCAACCTGACGGTGGCCGGCAATTGCGGCTCCATCGCTTTGCAATGGGATGTCCCCGCCGCTGCCAACAATGCGGGGTTCTATGTTTACCGAAGCGAAAACAAAGAAGGCCCCTTCGAGCTGCTCACACAGGAGGCCATTGCCGAAAATGAATACACCGACAACCCTCCGTTGAACATGGAATACTGGTACATGGTGAAAAGCGTTGCACTGGAAAGCACTCCCAGCGGTCTTTTTTACAACACCGGCACCGGCCGCTTTATCTCCGCCACTGCCAGTCCGGCACCCGAAGCGTCGCCTACTGCTACTGCCATCACCTGCGCAATCCATTATTCCATTCTCCAGGCCCACCCGGCAGAAGAAGATTACCTGCTTCAGTGGACCGGGCCGGGGAATTTCATGGCCACCGGTGACAGCGTCACCGCCAGTGATTTCAGCGAAGCGTACCTGCTCACCGTTACCGACACCAGCTCCGGCTGCTCGTCGGAATACAGCATTGAAATACCGACGGATTACAACACGCCCAATGTCAACATCGGTCAGTTTTTCATGCTCACCTGCGACACCACCGCCATTGACCTGGAGTGCCCATCCGACGACCTGGAGTGCTACATCATCAATTCCGGCGGGGATACCCTGAGCACCCCGGCCACCCTTACCGAACCTGGGGAGTACATCTTTCTGGCCGTGTTACCCGGCAATGGTTGTTACGATGCGGACAACTTCGAGGTGGTCATTGATACCACGCCACCCATGCTGGAAGTGGTCGGTGATCCGGAAATCATCTGCGACAGCACTGTTCTCGAAGCCGTTCCGGAAAACATGCAGGATGTCGTCGTTTGGGACGGGCCGGGCATCACTGCCCCATTTCAGCTGGAACAAGTCATCACAGTGCCCGGCACTTACACGGTCACCTCCACCAACCCGCTTGGCTGCCAGACGGTGCTGAGCATCGAGGTGATCCGGGCTTTTCAGCCGCTCAGCATTGGCGCCACTGCGGAAACGGTTGACTGCTTTGGAAACATCACCGGAATTGGTGTCGTCGCCCTGGGTGGCTGGCCCCCTTACTCCTGGCAGGTTACACCCGACTACCCGATACCGCCCGGCCAGACCTACACGATCACCCTGGTTGACGGTAACGGCTGCATTGTTCAGGCCACGCAAGAGAACCCCTTCCAGCCAACGGTGCCTGGTCTTGCCCTCAGTTCTACTCCGGAAACGAGCCCCGGCGCCATGGACGGCACCGCCACGGCCCAGGCCATCGGCCCCAATCCGCCATTTACCTACCTATGGTCCACTGGTCAGACCGACTCCACAGCCACCGGCCTGACTGCCGGCACTTACACGGTCACCGTGACCGACGCCAATGGTTGCCAGGCCGTTGGAACGATAGAAGTTGACTTGCTCAACAGCACTTCCACCCTGCCGGGTTTGCTCTCCTTCGGCCTGCGGCCAAACCCCAGTTCAGGGTCCTTCAGCGCCAGCCTCGAACTCGCTGAGTCAATGCCAGTAAGCCTTGAAATACTGGACAGCACCGGAAAAGTGCTGCACAACGCCGACTCCAAAACAGGGCAGAATCTGCAATGGCAGGTGGAATTGCCCAATCTTCCAAGTGGTTCCTACTGGTGCCGCTGGAGCAGCAACGGAAAAATTCTGACGAAGAAAATTGTTGTGGTGAGGAACTGAAGAACTGAAGAAGTGAGGAACTGAGGAACTGAGGAAGTGAGGAACTGAGGAAGTGAGGAACTGAGGAAGTGAGGAACTGAGCCTGTCCGGCTGGCGCCAGGCCAGACGGGGAAGTGAGGAACTTAGAGACCTGGTACGTCGATTCCTCTCCCGATCCCGAAGTAATTTCGGGATCGGGATCAATTCTTCAATTCTTCAATTCTTCAATTCCTCGATTCTTCGATTCCTCTCCCGATCCCGAAGTAATTTCGGGATCGGGATCAATTCCTCGATTCTTCACTTCCTCATCCACCTATTTCATCCATTTCTGCCATGCTCAGGTTGTAATCTGCCTGAAACTTTGCCTTGTTGGGCCGAAGGGCCAGGAAGGCAACAACACCGAGTGCAAACCACAGCAAGGCCCTGGCATTGTTGTCTAAAAATGCCAGGACCAGGGCAATGAGATTGGCGCCTTCCAGGACTGCTACCTGAAGGATGAAATAG
>JALWSS010000050.1 GCA_026993525.1 Saprospiraceae bacterium | reverse complement strand
GCTTCATAATCCCTCATAACCCTGCATAACCCTGCATAACCCTGCAATCCTTTATTAACCACAGAGTAAAGAGAGTTATTAACAGAGTTGAGCAGAGTATTCCTGCCAACCGACAACCGACCCCGATGGCTATCGGGGACAACTGACAACCGACAACCGACCCCGATGGCTATCGGGGACAACTGACAACTACCAACAGATCCCGGGCGCAGCTCCGGGAACAACAACCTTCATAATCCTCCATAATCTTCATAATCCTCCACAACCTCAGCCTTGGCATGATATTAGCTATTTCCTTAATACAAACCGATACAGAGCGGGAAACAGACCGACAACTACCCTTCGATAAAGCGTCCCGTTCCGCAAATCCATCCCAAATCCGATTTACGTGCAGTTGAAAAATACTGCCCAGACATTCCTATCTACGAGAAGACTACCCACAACAAAACTGTTGCCGTTTGGCTGATGCCATGAGGTGCCAACCGGCTGTATTGACCGAAGGAAAAGCAGTTGCTGCCATGCAGCGACCCGACATAGCTATCCCGTTGAACATCAAACTTTTACTCCATATCTATGAAAAACCTGATTACCCTTCCGGATTTCAAAAACAGGCTGTCCTGGTGGACTGCCGCACTGGTTGTTGTGATTTCGCTGAGCGGATTCATTGCCTCACCGCCGGCCTTTCTCCCAGTCGGCCTGTCATCGCATGTACCCGTCAGCCGCTGGAACCAGTTGGGTGCAAGTGAACGTGACTCGCTGACCGATGCTGATACGCTCACTGGTGTTACAGGATTTTACACCGGCCTTTGCAACGCCGCTGGCGACAGTGTAAAGGTGGATATCACTGCCCTGCCGGCGCCCCACGCTGCCGATGATTCCACCCTCAACAACCAGCACCCTGCCCGTTGGGGGCTCAGTTCATTTTTCAACGGGCGCAAAAGTGCCGGCGGTGCAGGAAACATGTACTGTTTTGTGTTTTCGGAAGCACAGCCCGTAAACATCCACTCGTCAGAGCATCGCCATTTTCATGGCAACGAGCATGTATGGGTCACTGCCTTTGACGGATTGACCCCCGTGAATCTGACGGCTCAGCTCAATGGCCCGGCAACACCTGCCACCGCAACGGGAAGTGGAACCCCGGCCGTTCACTTTGACGCCAATGGCCACGATGGCCCGGGAGTATGGTGGAGTGCGAGCTCTGATTTGATACCTGTCACCACCGTTTGTGTGGAGTACTACCAGACCGGCGGCACAGCAGCCGGTGCGGAGCCTTTCACCATCGAACTGGCCAACCTCAGCCGCTGCTTTTTCGACGATCCGCTGGCCGCTGCGGACCCTGCCAACCCCAATGCGGGCATGGCCATTGCTGACAGCCTCATTCTGACGAAAACAATCACAGAAGTAATACCCGGAACGGTACCAGGTCAGGTTTTCGCAACCATCCGGTTCGACCTCCGGAATTTTGGAAGCTCGCAGCTTGATTCCATTTCAATCATTGATGACCTGGCCGATGTCCTGCCCGGCACTACCCTTGACAGTGTGCTCAGCCTCACCATTGATGGCGCTTCTACGGCAAGTGTGCTGCCAACCCTGAACGCCCTGTTTGACGGCGCCGTTGAGACCAACCTCTTCGACGGGATCAGTGGCAGTCTGTTGCCGGGTGAATCACTCATCGCAGATGTCCAACTGGCACTGGATGCCAACGAAGTGGCTTCCTTCGGCCGTCCGGCCAACTCCGCTTTTGGCATTGGCAGAACCAACGGAACCCTTGCAAGCGCCAGCTCCGACGCCCCTGCCGGAACTCCCGGTGACACCGGTGCGGCCATTGACCCCACGCCCTTTTACCTTCCTTCGGTAAACATGAGCAAGCTGGCTTATTCCCCAACGAGCCATTGCAACCTGAGCGCCGGCAATGTGGAAGTCCAACTGGAACTGACCATTGCCAACTCGGGCAATTCCAACCTACGGAACATCGAACTTACCGATGGCCTCGCTGCGCAACTGGGCACTGCCCTGGTAGCCATCAAGACGCATCCGTTCATCTCCAACTCTACAGCCACCGGCAACCCACCAGTGGTCATGAGCTTCAATGGAACTGCCGGAAACGACCGCATCTTTGACGGAACGGGAGGCGTTCTGGAACCCGGGCAATCCATCACCCTGACCATGATCCTGGAACTGGACCCCGATGCGGCCGGTGCTCCCGCCAGCCTCAGCAACCAGGCACAGGTCAATTGCGAAGCGACGGATGACAACGGCGCCGGATTGCCCGCCCTGTTCAGCGTTTCCGACGAAAGCGATCACGGCAATGACCCGCTCGGCAACAACCCCGGTTTTGCCGGTGACAGTGGCGGATCTGATGACGCCACCGTGCTGAACCTGCCATCCGTTCTGGTCAGCAGAAACATAGCCGGCGTACAGCCGGCCGCCAGCGGCACCTTCGGAAATTTCGAAGCCATCATCGAGACCATCGTTTTCAACACCGGCAATGTGCCTCTCCAGAATTTGCAACTGAACGACGCCATCAACCAGGCTTCCAACCTGGGCAGCACTTTTGTGAACGTCGTTTCACAACCTGCAATCGTTGATTTCGGTGCTCACGGAACCCCGTCAAACGCTACTGCTGACCCCGGCCTCAATCCCGCCTATACCGGAAACGGAGACCTGCTGAACGGCGGCGGTCAACTGGACCCCGGCCAAAGCCTCGTGATCCAATACACCGTGGAGGTGAACCCCGATGCCGCCGGTGCGCCGTCGCAACCCAAAACACTGGTTACGGTGGTTGCCGAAGGTGAAAATTCAAATGGACAGAGCATCACCGTTCAGGACCTCTCCGACAGCGGTTTTGAACCTACCAACAACCCCAACTGGCCCGGCAATACGGGCAGCCATTGCGACCCAACACCGCTCGGCAACTGCTGGAGCGAGTTGAGTAACGGCCTCTCCTGCAACACCAATGTGCAGGTGTCGCTCGACCAGAATTGCGTGGCCGGACTGGAAGCGCCCATGATCCTGGAAGGCGAACCGGAACCCTGTGCCGACAATGACCTGCTGCCGTTGGGCAATTACTTCGACCTGATGGTGACTACCAATACCGGTGTCGTCATTCCCGACGGAAACCCGGCAACCCCAAACACCTATGAAATTGACGGCAGCTATGCCAACCAGACGCTGACCGTGAAAGTGACCGATGTGGTTTTCGGCAACAACTGCTGGGGCTACATCACCATCAAAGACAAGCTGGCGCCGGTCATTGATTGCCAGAGCCCGGTGGTGGTGGCCTGCAATACGGAACTCAGCCAATTGCCACCCCCCTCCGTAACCGACAACTGCGACCCCAACCCAACCCTCGACCTGGTGGGTGAGCAGATCATTGACAACGATATTTGCGACGATGACACCGTAAGGATACAGCGCATCTTCAGGGCGGAGGACAACATGGGCAATGCCTCCGGCAACTGCGCCGTGGTGTACGCCCTGGCCCGCACCAACATTGCCTTTCCGCAAGACATCGTGTGGCACTGTGAGCAGTACGCTGCATTCCCGGCCATTGTGGAACCAAACCCCCTCAATCCCGGCATTTCTGACAGCCAGCCCGCCGATCCTGATATTGATGTCGCTGCGGCAACGGGCAACAACCTGCTCGCTGCCACCGGCTCCGGCATTGTAGGCAACAACGGCTTTTACTGCGGATATGTGGTTGCCCACAGCGATGATGTGACAAACGACTGTGGCAACAGCTTCCGCATTACCCGCACCTGGACGGTCATTGACTGGTGCACCGGCTCGGTGATTTTGACCGACGCAAACGGCAACGACAACACCCAGTACATCAACGTATCAGACCTGACAGCGCCCAGCCTTTCGGTGGTGTTGGACACCCTGAACGCCAATGTACCCGGGCAGCACCCCAGCTACTGCGCGGCCACAGGCCTGCTGCCGGCACCCCAATTCTCCGATGGCTGCAACGACGTAACCATACAGATCATCACCCCGGTTGGCGAAGCAAACTATGTGAATGGAACTGATGGCAAGCAGGGCGGATTTATTCCTGCGCCAGGCCTGGGTATCGGCACCCACACCATCACCTACACCGCCACCGATGCCTGTAACAACCAGACCAGCATCCAGGTGCCGGTAACCGTCATTGACAATGAAACCCCGCAACCTGCCTGCGACGGCATCACCGATGTGGCGCTTTCCAACAACGGACTGGCCACTGTCTTCGCACAAACTTTTGACGATGGCACCATTGACAACTGCTGCCTGGACCACTTTGAAGTGCGACGCATGGACGACCCCTGCGACGATGGCAATGACGACACGGTTTTCGGACCGTCGGTAAGCTTTTGCTGTGAGGATGCCGGCCAGGAAGTGATGGTCATCTTCAGGGCTTTCGACTGCTTCGGCAATTTCAACGATTGCATGGTTTCCGTGCAGGTGAACGACAAGATCGGCGTCGTAAACGCCAGTTGCCCACCCAGCCAGCGCATCACCTGCGACTGGTACCAGGACAACCTGGAGGCTGCCCTCGATGCCGCTGCCGGTGACGATGCACAGCAAGACAACATTTTGACCCCACATTTTGGAACACCCAATTTTACAGACAACTGCAGCTTCGATGTCACCCCTTCGGTAACGATCAACCTCGATCAGTGCGGGGAGGGGAGCATCGTGCGGACCTGGACAGCAGCCGACCCTTCGGGCAACCAGCCCGCAAGCTGCACGCAAACCATTTTCGTGGACCATGTTTCCGACTGGGTGGTGAGCTTTCCGCCCCACCTGGAGTTCGATTGCATGGATTTGCTGCCGGATTTCGGCGAGCCCCAGATCTTCTACGGAAGCTGCGAGATGATCGCTGTTTCTTACGAAGATGAAATCTTCAACACCGTACCGGACGCCTGTTACAAGATCGTCAGACATTACACCGTAATAAACTGGTGTGTGGTCGGTGCTGAAGTGGATCAGGAGGTTGTGGAACAACCTGAAAGCGAACTGGGGCTGCCTTTCCCGGCCTGCGACCTGGACGGCGATGGCGATTGCGACGAAAGAACTTTCCGTGACAGCTGGCGCAGCGGCCCCATAGCCAACCGCCCCACGGCGGCACAGGCCACCAACAGCACCGGCCCGGACACCGACCCCGACAGCGACCCCTGGGATGGGGTGATCAGCTTTGAGCAGGTCATCAAAGTGAGCGACACCACCGACCCGGTGTTCACCGTCGGTTGCCAGATGGAAACCTATTATGTGGACACCACCTGTGTGGCCACTGTGCTGCTGGAGGAACCCCTGGTGAAAGATTGCAGCTCCATCATCACCGTTGAGACCAACAGCGACCTGGGTACGGGCCTCGGGCCATTCACCAACGTGGCCCCGGGAACCTACAACGTGACCTTCACCGCCTATGACAACTGCAACAACTCCGCTTCCTGCAGCAATACCATTGTGGTGATGGACACCATCAAACCGTCTCCGTTCTGCCTCAACGGCCTGGTCATCGAACTGATGGTACTGGACACACCCATGGTGGCCATCCACCCGCAGGATTTTGACAAACAGAGCTTCGACAATTGTGGCGGCCCCTTGCTGTTCTCTTTCTCGGCCAACCCCGACGACACCGTCAGAACCTACTTCTGCGAGGATGTCGGCATCCAGCCCATTGAAATGTGGGTGACCGACCCCTACGGCAACCAGGATTTCTGCGCCACCACCATCGAAGTACAAGCCAACATGGGCCAGTGCGCCGACACCCTGGTGGTGAACGTAGGAGGTGCCGTCACAACGGAAGACGACAACCACGTGGAAGGTGTAAATGTGGACATCAGCGGCCAGTGGAACGGCGCCTCGGTAACGAGTGCCGGCGGCCTGTTCCTCTTCGAAAACCTGCCGGTGGGCCAGGACATCACCATCACCCCCGAAAAGGACGACGACCCGGTAAACGGCGTCAGCACTTTTGACCTGGTGAAGATCAGCCGCCACATTCTCGGGGTGGAACCGCTCGATTCGCCCTACAAGATCATTGCTGCCGATGCCAACCGCTCCAAATCGGTCACCAGCTTCGACCTGGTGGAACTGCGCCGGCTCGTCCTGAGCATCTACACCGAGTTGCCACAGAATACCAGTTGGCGCTTTGTGCCGAAGGATTTCACCTTCCCCAATCCTGCCAACCCCTGGCAAACGGATTTTCCGGAGGTGATCAACATCAACAACCTGCCGGCCAATGTGAGCAGTGCCGATTTCGTGGCCATCAAAGTAGGCGATGTGAACGGCAGCGCCGCCGCCAACAACCTGCAAAGTGTTGAAGAAAGATACTTTGCCGGTGAGCTGCTTTTTGAATTGCCCGACAGCCGTTTTGCCGCAGGCGAAGTAATAGAAGTGCCCTTCCGGGCAAAAGACTTTGCGGTGAGCGGGTTCCAGTTCAGCCTGCACTTTGATGCCGATATGCTAGAATTCATCGAATTGAAACCCGGCCTTGCTGCACCTTCCAACTTCGGGTTCACAAATGCAGAGCGGGGAGTCATCCCCGTCAGTTGGAACGAAAGCAAAACCATCCGGGTTGATGTCGGACAGCAGTTGTTCACATTGCGCTTTCGTTCGCTGCGCAATGGTTCGCTGCGCAATGCCCTGAGCATACAACACGCTCCCACTCCGGCTGAAGCATACGCAGAGAGCGATGGCCAGTTGGAACTGCTGGATGTAAACCTCGTGTTTGCCAGTCATCAGAACAATGCACCGGAGCTGTACGCCAACGTGCCCAACCCCTTCCGGAAAAGCACTACCGTCAGCTTCTTCCTGCCTGACAACACCACCGCCACCCTGACCTTCCTCGATGCCGCAGGCCGGCCGGTGAAAGTGATACAACGCAACTTTGAAAGTGGCACCCACGAGCTGAACATCAGCAAAGATGAACTCGGCGGCGCTGGCGTGTACTACTACCGACTGGAAACACCTGGAACCACGGCCGTTCGAAGAATGGTTGTCTTAGACTGATACTTACTGATACTGACCCGCTGCTGACAAGTTATGATCCCCATTGTATGTTCTTCAGAGGCGCTTCCAGTTGCTGGAAGCGCCTCTTTTGGTGTAGGGAGTAGGGAGTAGGGAGTAGGGAGTAGGGAGTAGGGAGTAGGGAGTAGGGAGTAGAGTGTAGGGTGTAGGGAGTAGAGTGTAGGGAGTAGGGTTGGGCACCATCTCCGGTTAACGCTGTGATCAAACTCTGTTCAACTCTGCGGTTAAACTCTGTTAAACTCTGTGGTTAAATAAAGAGTAGGGAGTAGCCTGTCCGGCTGGCCAGACGGGGGTGTAGGGTTTGGAGGCGCTAGCTCCGTCGGTTCCTCAATTCCTGAGTCCACTGCAAAAATCCCCATTTTCGAAGGAGATCATGTTTTTGTTCCCGAAAGCCTTCGGGATTAAATGGTTTTTTTCCCGAGCTTCTCTCGGGATTGAGATACGTCGTTGATCGTAATTCACAAGGTTAAACATTCAATTATTGGTCAATCATTCATCAACTTTCTGTCGTAATTGGAAATACCACTTTTTGCCCCGATCCCGAAGAAATTTCGGGATCGGGGGGCTCATTCCTCAATTCCTGAGTCCACTGCAAAAAGTGGTATTCTCGTCAAAAGAGGTTATTCCTTCTGGAAAAATGTCGGACAGAGTCCGACAAGATATGGTCCCGGACATCCCGAAGGAATTTCGGGAGGAACCAGCGTCACTGCTGG
>JALWSS010000049.1 GCA_026993525.1 Saprospiraceae bacterium | reverse complement strand
ACCACGGAGCCCACCTTTAGGTCGTCAGCGAAACGGCATGCTGGCTTACGGCCGGCGGCCGGGAGGCCGCCACTTAGGTTCGTCAACGAGCAAAGCTCGTGACGAGCCGAGTTTTTTTTCATAGGTACATGTGGAGCCTTCACAGGCGCTAACTTTCGCTTAGCTCTTGTTTTTAAAATATTGCGGGGCTTCGGTCCTTCGCCAGCGGGGCAGAACCATGTTTTTAACCCACGTTTACTAAACCTCCAAAGGTTTGGTAAACGTCTAAAAAACTCCTCTAAACTTCTCTAAACCTCCCGACGAAAGTCGGGATCAACCCCTCTCAACTTTTATTGCCTCTCACAGAGACCACGGAGCCCACCTTTAGGTCGTCAGCGAAACGGCATGCTGGCTTACGGCCGGCGGCCGGGAGGCCGCCACTTAGGTTCGTCAACGAGCAAAGCTCGTGACGAGCCGAGTTTTTTTTCATAGGTAGATGTGGAGCCTTCACAGGCGCTAACTTTCGCTTAGCTCTTGTTTTTAAAATATTGTGGGGCTTCGGTCCTTCGCCAGCGGGGGCCCACGGAGTTTTTTCTCTGTGTTTTTGGGAGGTTTTTCCCGGAGCTGCGTCCGGAAGGTTTTTGTGCACCCAACGCTGGCAGGGTTCGGAACCTCTGCCAGCGTTTGCGATCGAGGCCGCAACTGGAAGTTGCAACCTGATGCGGAACCTCCCGAGCTTGACTCGGGATCAACTTCTCTCAACCTCCCGATGCCGATACATGTCGGCATCGGCATCGGGATTCGGGACGGGAAAAAGTGGACAACCTCGTCAGAAAATGCTTTGTTTGCTGCAACATTCAGGGGTTTTGAAAGTAAACAATACCACTCCCGAACCGGGAATTTTCCTCTTTACATTGAAATGAGTACGGACAATAGCCTCCAAACCGGGGCTAAAGGATACAGGCGTTACTATTCTATTCACCTATAATCAATTTTTCATGAAGACGATTTTATCATTGCTTTTAGCTGCGGGGCTGGGGCTGGCACTCCATGCCCAAAACGATTCTCAAACAGACAGCGAAGGAGGGTTCGTTCAATTGAATTCTTCGCTTTCCTACCAAATGTTGGAAGGGAATCAGGACTTGCGAAAGGTGTCCATTTTGCTGGATGCACTGAACGGTGGGCAACTTAAGCCTGGCAATCTCTACGTCGGAGCCTCAATAGTGGCCATTGCCGACTACCAAAAATCCAACACCGACAGCAAATTTGCCTACCTGATGCGCCACCCGACCGCCAACAATGAGGTGGGGGAGTCGGTAAGTGAAGCGGTGTTGCATACAGTGCAATTAGGATTAACGGCACCCATCAATAGCTGGCTGACGGGCTATGCGGAGGTGCTGTACGACCCGGAGCAGAGTTTTGGTGCGGGCACCATCACGGCACTGGGCCGAAACCAGTTGCAGTTGCGCAAGGGCTATGTGCTGGTGGGCAATCTGGACAAGTTTCCCGTTTACCTAGCCCTCGGCAAAATGGATGGACCTTACGGGCAGACCAACAGCGTGAGTCCCTTTACCAATTCCACCATGTGGCATGCCTTCGGAACGCTGGGTTTTGGCGCCCTGGTGGGGTTCAACAGCGGCGGCTTTGACGCCAGCTTCATGGCCGTACAGGGTGGAGCGCAGTTCAGGGCCCTTAATGCACCTGTTGAAGGCACTTCCGTTCCATCACGCCTGAATAACTTCATTGCCGACGCAAATTACACCCTGACTTTCGGCAGCAACAGCAGTTTCACTTTCGGTGGCTCGTATGTGCACGGTACCAATTACTGCCAGGAATGGCCCATTGCCCACTTCCAGCCTTGCGACGAAAACAATCCCGCTTCTTCTTTTTACGGAAGGCTGAACCTGGGTGATCAGTTCATGCTGAAAGGTGCCTTTTCAAAGACTAAAAATGTGTGGCCCGGCACCCACAACCCCAATGCTCCACTGGATCAGTACGCCGCTTCCAAAGTGTCTTCCCTGGATGCAGGTGCGAAGTACGTTTTCAATCCAAACAGCAGTGTGGTGTATGCCCTGTCAGGTGAGTTCTCCAACTTCGTGGCAGGAGACGATGGCGCTCCCTGGGAACGCCAGAACCAGCTGGTCTTCGGCTTTTCAGCATTCATGAACAATTCGGCCATGCTCTTTGCCGAAGTATTCAACACCCAGGGCTATTCCCCGCTCAATTTTATCAGTGGAGGGGATGATCCGGACAATCCCGGCACCACCCACAGTGTGAGAGATGCCACCAGTTTCGGCATCGTGTTGGGCGGCAGACTTACCTTGTAAAAATGTGGCTGAGGGAATCCGTTTGGCGGGATAAAATGTCCCGCCAAACGGTTTTTGGATAGCCTCCTGAGAAATCAGGAGGGATGTTTTCATTCCGGTTTGTAAAACGGAAGTTTGGTCACCGTGGCCGGCAGTTGCTTGCGGCCAAACTCAATGAGGATTTTTGTACCTGGCTTTGCAAACTCCGTCTTTACATAGCCCATGCCGATGGGCTTGTCAAGAGAAGGTGCATGGGTTCCGGAAGTAACTTTCCCGATGCTTTCGCCGGATTCATTCAGGATGGGGTAGTCGTGTCTGGGCACCCGGCGCTCATCCATGAAGAAGCCCACCAGGCGGCGTTTGAGGCCTTCCTCTTTCTGTTTTTTGAAGATATCACTTGAGTTAAAGTCTCCTTTTTTAAGTTTGGTGATCCAACCCAGGCCGGCCTCCAGCGGAGAGGTGGTGTCATCAATGTCGTTGCCATACAGGGCATAGCCCATCTCCAGGCGCAGTGTATCCCGGGCACCCAGGCCAATTGGCTGAATGCCGTAGTCCTTACCGGCTTCGAAAATGGCATCCCAGATTTTCACGATGTCTTCGTTGCGGGCGTAGATCTCGAAGCCCCCTGAACCGGTATATCCCGTTGCAGATATCAGCACGTTTTCCGCCCCGGCGAAAGTGCCTTTACCGAAGGTGTAATATTTCATGTTTTTGAGGTCCAGGTCTGTGAGGCTTTGCAGTGCATCAGTGGCTTTGGGGCCCTGCACGGCCAGCAGGCCGGTTTCTTCAGAGATGTCAGTCAGGCGGGCGTCAAAAGTGTTTTCCCGGTTGATCCAGTTCCAGTCCTTTTCGATGTTGGCTGCATTCACAACCAGCATAAAGGCCTGCTCGCCCTCGGCGCACTTGTCTTCGGGCAGGCGGTACACCAGCAGGTCGTCAACAATGCCGCCGTTGTGGTTGGGCAGGCAACTGTATTGCGCATCGCCGATGTTGAGCCTGGAAGCGTCGTTGGAGGTGACCTTCTGTACCAGGTCGAGGGCTTCTTTCCCTTTTGCGATGAATTCACCCATGTGCGATACATCGAAAACGCCAACGCCGGTTCTGACGCACTGGTGTTCTTCCCGTATGCCTGTGTAGCTGATGGGCATGTTGTAGCCGGCAAATTCAGCCATCTTTGCGCCCAGCGCAATGTGCTTTTCAGTCAGTGGTGTGTTTTTCATTGTTGTTTGATTGTGGTTTTCCTTCGGTAAACAAGGCCGGAGGTGGTATAATGGCAAGGGTTCTTATTTCGGCCCTTCTACGATGATGTCTTCAATCACATCGCCGATTCGGATTTTATGCACCACATCCATTCCTTCCTTCACCCGGCCGAAGATGGTGTAGTTGCCATCCAGGTGTGGGGTGGGAGAGTGGGTGATGAAGAATTGCTGACTCTCTGTGTGGTTGCCGGCGCTGGCCATGCCCACATATCCCTGCCTGTCGTAATGCAGGTAGGGCAATTCTGACCGGATGGTATAATCCAGGCTGCCGTAGCCATCGCCACGGGTACAGCCACCCTGGATAACGAAATTGGGTACCACCCGGTGAAAATTTTTGCCTTTGTAAAAGCCTTCATTGATCAGTTCCAGAAAATTGGCCACGGTGCCCGGCGCCACATTGGGCAGCAGTTCCAGTACGATGTCGCCCCGGGCGGTTTTTATTCTTACCGAGCTGCCATCCTTCAATGAGTTCAGCAGCTTCCAGTCAATGCGGTGGCTGTAGTTGATTGGTATCGAGAGGTTTGTATTTTCACCTTTCAGGTAACTGAGCGTTTTGCGAAGCTCGAGGTAGCCCTCGATAGCTGCCTGATTGCTTTTTAGTTGCCCGGCCACCTGTTCCAAAACATCCAGGCTGTCAATCACATTGCGGAACCCAAGCCCGGGCTCCCGCAAGACATTGGCAGCAACTGAAACCATGCCCACATCCTCGGTCTGGATAGCCTCAACGAAGAATCCGCCCAGTTCCTTTTTAATCCTTTCGGCTGCGCCAAAAAAACGGTTGAAATCGGGCCGGCGGGCTATGCTTGCCAGGGCCTCAACGCTGGCTGTACGCACAACGGGATTGTCGAAGAGAAAACCCACATCCCGGATGTAGCGGTAGTTCCAGCCATTGGCGGCCAGGGCTTTGAGGGCCGCGGCTTTTTCGTACGGATTGGCGGAAGTTTCAAGGATGCGCTTGAGCTCCCAATTCAGGTATTTCCGGCTTTCGGTAAAACCCAGGGGTATGTACTTGCTGGCAGCGGTGTAGAGCTGCATTTTCACCTCCCAGGGGCGCTCTTCTTTGGCCCATTGCCAGTAGGTCGTGCCGTCTTCGGCAATGCCGTGTTCAAAAAAATAGTTGGCGGCGCTGACGGCAATGTGAATGTTGTCATTTTTCATTGCATCAGCCATGAAGGGCTTTACTCCGGCATAGTTGAAGTTGGCCAGTGCCCTCAGGATGTTCACTTTCACCCGGTAGTCGGTCTCCAGGTTGAACTGGTACATCAGGGCGTTGAGGGCTTTGTCGGTTTTCGTTTTGCCGAGGGCAATGGCCAGCGCCATTCGTACCCTGGGGGCTTCTTCACGGGCAATGGCCGGGGCAATTTCGTTGTCAGCACTGCTGAGGTCAATGTTGCGGGCCCGCATCAGGTAATTGGCGGCCACAAACCGAACCTGTACCGGATACCGGTGATTGGTGGCGTATTTCAACATCATTTCCGTTCCTTCCGGTGAGGTGATACCCCGCAACGCAAAACGGTAAATACCCCAGGCCTGTCCGGTCAGCAATGCAGTGTCTTTTGGGGTGTAGGTGCTGATGCCTGCCAGCGAGCCAAGGCTGTTCTTTGAACCGCATTTTCCGACGGCCTCCAGAATGGCTGCGTTGAAATTTTTGGCGATGCCGGCTGTGTCGTAACGCTGAAAGGCATTGATGAGGTGCCGCTCAGCAGAAGCATGGCCGATCTGGCCGAGGGCGTATGCTGCAGCAATCCGCACATCTTCCACCCGGTCGTTGAGCAGGGGCACGATGCTGTCAATGGCAGCGCTGTCTTTTAGCGAAGCAAAGGCAGCAACCGCCAGGTAACGCAGTGTGGGGTCGGAATTCCGGAAGTAGGCTACCAGGCTGTCGGTTTGCCCCTGGTCCTGGTAATCATAGACCTTTTGTTGTTGTTTTTTGGAAAAATCGATGCGCACTTCCGTAGGCACCTCATTGGATGGAGGCACACAGGAAAAGGGCACCAGGATCAGCATCAGAAATGCCGGGGAAAGCAGTTTGTTCAGGTTCATCAATCGCATGCTCTTTGGCCGGCAAATGTAACAAAGTAGGAAGACTTCACCGGGAGGCCATTGTCGTCAGGGAGCTCGTGTGTTGAACCTGTGCCAGGGCTGCTCTGAGGACTGGCATTGAGCAACCCGCGTTTACTAAACCTCCAAAGGTTTAGTAAACGTTGAAATTGTCGAATTCGGGATGAAGGACTCAATAGGTAGGTACTGAGGCGTCAATTTCCTTTGACCAGGCGAGTATCCCTCCTTTCAGGTTGTAGAGGTTGTCGAAGCCAAATTCGTCTTGCAACTGGCGGATGGCATTTGCAGAACGCACCCCGCTTCGGCAATGAACGACGACCTTTTTATCTCTTGAAATTTTGGAAGCAGCAGCACTGACAGTTCCCAGTGGGATGAGCTCGCCGCCCAGATTTGCAATGCCGTATTCGTGTGGTTCCCGGACGTCAATTAGTTGAAAATCAGCACCTTTGGTCATCATGTTGTACAGTTCCTGCACGGTAACCTCTTTCACGGAACCCGCACTGGTTTTGGTGATGCCGCAGAACTCATCGTAGTCGATCAGGCCGGAGATTTTGGTTTCCGGATCTTTGTTCACTTTCAGTATCCTCGTCGTAAACGAGGCGGCATCAAACAGGAACAGCCTGCCTGCCAGTGGCTCTCCAACCCCCGTCAGCACTTTGATGACCTCTGAGGCTTGCATGCTGCCAATAATTCCCGGCAATACGCCCAGAACGCCGCCTTCGGCACAGTTGGGTACCAGACCCGGCGGCGGTGGCTCGGGAAACATGTCCCGGTAGTTGGGCCCGCGGGTGCCGTCTTCTTTGAGGTAGTTGAACACAGAGACCTGCCCTTCAAACTGGAATATGCTGGCATAGACGTTCACTTTGCCGGCCAGTACGCAGGCGTCGTTCACCAGGTACCTCGTCGGGAAATTGTCGGTGCCGTCTGCCACCACGTCGTATTCCCTGACCAGGTCCAGTGCATTCTCGCGCGTAAAACGGGTTTCGTGCACGTGAATGTCAATGTGAGGGTTCTGCGCTTTGAGGCGTTTGGCCGCCGTCCGGGCCTTGGATTTCCCCACATCGTCAACGGTGAAGAGCACCTGCCTTTGCAGGTTGCTGTCGTCCACAATGTCGAAATCCACAATGCCGATGGTGCCTACGCCAGCCGCTGCCAGGTATAGCAATACCGGACTGCCCAGCCCGCCGGATCCGATGACCAGCACTTTGCTGTTTTTTAATTTCTTCTGGCCTTCCAGGCCAAATTCCGGAATGGCAATGTGGCGGGCATAGCGGGCCAGTTCCGAAGCTGTCAGTTGATTGTTCGATGACATATTTTATTAGTTTAGAGAGGTTGATCCCGGGACTTCGCCCGGGAGGTTTAGAGAGGTTTGGAGGAACCTCTAAGCTTCTCAAGAAATCCGGAACGAATGCATGCATTTTGGCAGCGTTCGATTCCTCGATTCCTCGATTCCTCCCCGATGCCGATTATTATCGGCACGGGGCTCAGTTCCTCCCTGTCTGCCGACAGGCAGGGATTCTTCAAATAATCATCCTCCGGCGATGGCCGGCACGATGCTGATCACCTGGTTTTCAGCCACCGGGGTGGCTTCTTTTTGGAGGTTGTTGATGTCTTCGTCTCCAAGATAAACCCTGATGAACGAACGCAGTTGATTTTTGTCGTCCAAAAGGTGTTTGGCCAATGCCGGATGCTGCTCGATCAGCTCGGAAATGGCGCTTCCAATCGTTCCTCCTTTCGTCTCAAAGGTGGATTGACTGGCTGTGAATTTTCTCAGCGGTGTCGGGATGATGATTTTAGCCATGATTTCTGGTGTTTGAAAGTTTTTTAATGGATTGAGGAATCGAGTCCCGTGCCGATAATAATCGGCATCGGGGAGGAATCGAGGAATTGAGGAATCGAAGAATTGAGGAATCGAGGAATTGAGGAATCGAAGATTTGAGGAATCGAAGATTTGAGGAATCGAAGATTTGAGGAATCGAAGATTTGAGGAATCGAAGATTTGATGTAACTTGTTAATTATCAGTTCCTCAGTTCCTCAGTTCCTCAGTTCCTCAGTTCCTCAGTTCCTCAGTTCCTCAGTTCCTCAGTTCCTCAGTTCCTCAGTTCCTCAGTTCCTCA
>JALWSS010000048.1 GCA_026993525.1 Saprospiraceae bacterium | reverse complement strand
GGTTTTTTTTTTTTTTGAGGCCACGGCGGGCACAGAGAAAAAACTCTGTGTTCTCGGTGTTCTCCGTGAGAGGCATTATCAGCTTGCAACTTCCGGTTGCGGTCTTGATTGTTAAGGGCTGGCAGGGTTCCGCACCCTGCCAGCCCTTGGTGGCACTTACTTCATCAGCTTCCGCAATGCGATTTCGAGGGCGGTGGAAGAGATGTTCAGGCCGGAGGGATCCACTTTGCGAACCTCGTCCAGGGCATTGCCAATGGTGCGGGACACGTCGTGAAAGATGGCCCAGTCGGTCATTTCGGCGTTGGGTTGCATGAGGTAGGCGAAGACCC
This sequence comes from Saprospiraceae bacterium, assembly GCA_026993525.1. GTDB lineage: Bacteria > Bacteroidota > Bacteroidia > Chitinophagales > Saprospiraceae > UBA6168. Next base: position 26,597 of record JALWSS010000048.1, on the reverse strand, counting down.
TGGCCATGCCGCAGTTGGCGATGAAGTCGGGGATGAGGCTGAATTTGGAATCGGCGTATTTGGCCGTGGGGCCGAAGAAAACGCCGTCGTCAACGAAGGGTACATTGGCGCCGCAGGCGATGACTTCGATGCCTCCTGCAATGAGGGCATCCACCTGTTGGCGGGTCACCAGTTTGGAGGCGGCACCTGGAATGAAGATGTCGGCTCCCAGTTCCCAGATGCGGCGGTTGGTTTCCCCGAAGGAGAGCATGTCCGGGGTGTTGAGCTTGTTGCCTTTTTTGTTGAGGAAAAGTTTTTTCACATCCTCCAGGTCCATGCCTTCGGGGTTGATGATGCCGCCGTTTTTGTCTATGATGCCCAGGATGCGGGCCCCGTCGAGGGCCAGGTAACCGGCTGCGGCAGAGGCCACGTTGCCCCAGCCCTGGATGATGGCGGTTTTGCCTTCGAGGGTGGAGTTTTTGAAGAGTTTGTAGTAATGCCGAACAGACTCCGCCACCCCGTAGCCGGTGATCATGTCGGCCACGGCGTATTTGATGGGGCCGTCGGGAATATACCTGGGGTCTTCCACAATTTTGGAACAACCGTAGCGCAGTTGCCCGAGGATGCTCACCTTGTCGCCCGAAGCTGAAAGTTCACCGAAATGGCCGTTCACGATACCTTCCTGCGGGTGCCACAGGCCCAGCTTTTCAGTGATGGGAATGACGTCTTTGAGCTCATCCACGTTGAGGTCGCCGCCGGTGCCGTAGTAGTGTTTCAACAAAGGAAAAACGGCTTTGTACCAGCGTTGCAGCACTTCGTTGCGGCGGGGGTCGGTCGGGTCGAAATCAATACCGGACTTGGCGCCACCGATATCGGGGCCGGCCACGGAGAATTTGATCTCCATGGTTTTGGCCAGGGCCACCACCTCGTCTCTGGTGAGGCCTTTGCGCATGCGTGTGCCACCGCCTGCAGCGCCATTGCGCAGCGAGTTGATGACCACCCAGCCGCGGGCCGTGGTCTGGTCATCGTTCCATTCGAAAATGATTTCCGGTCTTTTGTCCTTGTATTGTTGAAGAAGGCTTTGCATGGAGGTTGGTTTTGGTCAGGGCCGACGGCCCGGTAAGCGGCCGCAAATGTAAGCGCATGGATTTTTTTGCACCTGCCCTGCAATTGTATTTTTTTCCTTCGCCTGCCGGCAACAGGGCCACAGGCAATCGGGGAGTCATTACTTTTGGGCCCGTTCAAAGAATGTGCGTTTTTGCGAAGCGAAGAAAAGCAAGCCAATGTTAGAAAACTGGTTGACACCTGTAAGTGAATCACTCTGCAAACTGGCCGATGACCACGAGGCCCGGCTGGGTGGCCATCTGCTCATCCACGGCAATGGGGTGCCTGACCTGAAGCCGGTCAAACTGGCCATCGTGGGTATCGGTGCGCCAGAGGCCGACGCTGTGCGGGAACAACTCTACCAACTGAGCTGCCCTTACAGAAACCTGCAAATTGCCGATCTGGGCAACACCCGGCGGCAAGAGCCCGGCTTCATCGCTCCGTTGCTTATGGAGCTGCTCCAAAGTGGCATTTGCCCACTGGTCATTGGCCGGGAGGAACGCTTGCTGCAAGGGCAGTTTGGCGCCCATCACGGCTGGCAAAAAAGCGTGAGCCTGGCACTGGTGGATGAACGCCTGGCCCTCGATCCGCAAAAAGACGGAGACAGCGCCAACTACCTCAATGAAATCCTGAAAAGCAAGAATAAGCTTTTTCATTTCACCGCCATCGGCTTGCAGGCGCATTTCCTGGATGCAAGTGAAGAGCGCTTCGCCAACGAGCGGCATTTCGACCGGCTGCACCTGGGGCCTCTGAGGCAGGACATTCACATTGCAGAACCCTACATCCGGGATGCCGATCTGGTGGCCATCAACCTGGCCGCCCTGAAACGCATCGAAGCACCGGGCGTGCCGGATGCTACGCCGGCCGGCCTTTTTTCTGAAGAGGCCTGCCAGATAGCACGCTACGCCGGGGTCAGCGACAAGTTGCAATCCATCGGCTTCTACGGCTTCCGCAACGAGGTGGACCCGGCCGGCCACACGGCGGCCGTCATCGCCCAGCTCATCTGGTATTTCCTCGACGGTTTTGCAGACCGCAAGAACGACTTCCCCGTTTCCATGGACGGGCTGATGGAGTACATCATTCCCATCAAAAAATACGATTACCAACTCACGTTCTGGAAGAGCAGCAAAAGCGGCCGTTGGTGGCTGCAGGTGCCGGTCAACATCGGCAAAGGCCAGAAGCGCCACCGCCTCATTCCCTGTGATTACCAGGACTACCTCAACGCCAGCAAAGGAGAACTGCCCAGGCGGTTCCTTGAGGCTTTTCGGCGCTTCGACCCCTGAGGCTAAGGCACCCGTTAACAACTTTCGGCTTCCTTTATCACAACGCTAACATCCGGGGCTGTAGCCTTAACATTTCACCTTCGTTCGGGAGTTCGTGGTCTTCATCCGGCACGTTCAGTGCCATCACTTTTAAAAACTTCCGAACATGAAAACATTTCAGAAAACCATTGTCCTCGCCTTTCTCTTTTTCTTCGCAATGTTGCAACAGAGCCATGCGCAGGAATTCTCCCTCGGTGTTAAAACCGGAGTTCAATCGGCCAATGTCAAAGTGCCGGGGTTCATCCGGGATGCCTCCTTTTTACCGGATTTCAAGAGCGTGGCCGCTTTCAATGTGGGCGCCGTAGGTGAGCTTTCCTTCGGTAAAAACTTCGCCGTACAAACCGAGCTGATCTACACCCAAAAAGGCTTCCAGGTGAACGAAGACTTTGACCTCAACCTCTTCAACGTGCCACTGCCGGTGGGTGCTACGGGCATCAGCAAATTTCACTACCTCGAAATGCCACTGCTGGCAAAAGCCAAACTTGGCACGGGCAACACACAACTGTACCTGCTGGCCGGCCCGACCTTCGGCTATGCCCTCTCGGGCAACCTGAAAACCCGGGCCCGCTTCATCATCGAGCTGGATGTTTCCAACACGGACATCAACCTGGATGCCGTGAATTACGACCGCTTCGAAGTGGGTGGCATGGCCGGCATCGGCTTCAATGTGAACACCGGATTCGGGCAGTTCTTCATGGACGCCCGCTACAGCCGGGGCTTCACCCAGCCTTATGACATCCCGCTGGCACATGAACGGGTGCAGCACTACAACATCGGACTGAATACGGGGTTCGTGATTCCTTTTGGGTAAGGAACCGGACGAAGTTCATCGCTGGCGGTCTAACCGGGGTGCAGCTCACAACTGCACCCCGGTTTGCATTTGGGGCGCTGCCCTACAGGCTTCCTTACAGGAAACAGGCTTCCCTATAGGAAACAGGCTTCCTTATAGGAAACAAGCTTCCCTGAAAGAAATATCAGCGAGAATGTGGGTTGGCCTTTTGCCGGCATGGCCTACCTTGGCAGCTGGAAAAAACACCCTTCTCTGTATGAAAAAGACCATCGTATTGGGAGCATCGCCAAACCCTTCAAGGTACGCTTACACCGCCGTGTTGCGACTGAAGGCAGCCGGACACGAGGTCATTCCCATCGGCATCAGGGAAGGTGAAATTGACGGCATTCCCATCGTGATTGGCAAACCGGAAATTGAGGATGTCCACACCATCACCATTTATCTGAACCCCCAGCGACTGCAAGAGTACTACGATTGGATGCTGGATGTGATCAAACCCAAACGGCTTATCTTCAACCCTGGTGCCGAAGAACCGCATTTCATGTGGCGGGCCAAAATTGAAGGCTTTGAAGTGCTGGAAGCCTGCACCCTGGTTATGCTGGCCACCGGGCAGTATTGAGGGGAGGTTTTTTTTGGGTTTTTGGGTCCAAGGCCTGTTGTAATCTCCTAATCCTTTTTAAACCACAGAGTTATAAGAGTTAAAAACAGAGTTGAACAGAGTATGCCTGATATACTCAGGGATGAGAGATGAGGGATGAGGGATGAGGGATGAGGAGGGATGACAACAAGAGCTAGTGCTTCCAAACCCTACTCCCTACTCCCTACACCCTTCTCCCTGCCGAAGCCTGCCCTGTCCCTGTCCGGCGGCCAGACGGGCGGCTGGCCAGACGGGCTGGCCGTCAGACAGGGCAGTCCCAACGAATGTCGGGATACTCCCTACTCCCTCAAAACCACAGAGTTATAGGATTGAACAGAGTATGCCTGCTAACTGACAACTGACAACTGACAACTGACAACTGACAACCTACTCTCTCAAAACCACAGAGCAATAGGAGTTAGAAACAGAGTTGAATCCCGAGACAAGCTCGGGACCAACCGATCCCGGGCTCAGCCCCGGGAACAACCTCCATAATCCCTCATAATCCCTCAGTTCCTCAGTTCCTCAGTTCCTCTCCATTTCCCGGTCGCCGCTGGTGGCGATTCTGAATTCCACCCTTCGGTTAATGATTTCGCTTGTGCGGCTTGGCACGAGGGGATCGTCTTCGCCGTTGTATTGCAGGAGCAGCCTGTTGCGGTCAATGCCGTGGATGTGGACGAGGTAGTCAATAACGGCTTTAGCGCGGCGGTAGGAGAGGTCCAGGTTGTAGGTTCGGGAGGCGGTGCGGTCGGTAAATCCCTTGACCACCAGTCGGATGTACGGGTAGCGTTTCAGAAGCCTTGCGACCGTGGCCAGGTGTGCGTGATCGGCATAGCGGATGTTGTCGCTGTCTTCGTCAAAGTGGATCAGGGGCAGGAAGGCGTTGATGACTTCGGGGTCAATTTCGGTGTTGAGCCCGGATTTGTTCAGTTCGTCTTTGACGATCTCACGGATTTCCTCTTCTGTCAGATTTTTGTTTTTGTCGAAATACGGGATGTATGGGTCCGGGTCTTCGTAATCCGGCAGGCCGTCTCCGTCGCTGTCCAGGGGGCGGCCTCGGGTGTCCACCGGCACATCGGGCGGGGTGTTGGGGTCCAGGTCCAGTTCATCCAGTACGCCGTCGTGGTCCTGGTCTGAAAAGTTCACAGGGGTTCGGGTTTTCGTCTCTGTCACCTGTTCCATGATGGCGTCAATGGGGTTGGCCCAGTAGAGGGGTTGGTTTCGGTGGCGGGGGTTGCCGATGTTGTAATTGAGCCGGAGGCTCGAGAAAGCAGCCACATCATTTCCCCGACGGGAAATGCCGTCGAGGTTGTCCGCATTGTTACCGAAGAGGATAAAGGCCCCGCTTTCAAGGGCGATGTTGAATCTTTGGTTGAGTTTCCAGGCCACGCCCAGGCCTGCGTCGGCGTGGGTTTGTGAAGCGGAAACCGGTCTGAGGTCGGGGCTGAATCGTTCAAGGACCTTCACTTTGTAATGGTTGACACCGCCACCCAGCCAGGTGTAGAGGTTGAATTTGCGGGGTGCCTTGCTGTTCCAGTTGAAGTTGTTGAGCGTCACCAGCAATTGCAGGCCGCCGGAAAGGAAACTGGTCCGGGTGGTGCCGTCCTCCTGATCGCTGTTGCGGAAATACAGGAACTGGGCATCAGCCCGGAGCGAGAACATATAGTCCAGGGATTTCCGAAGATGAATGCCGCCGGCCGGCCCGGGTTGAAGGTCAATGTCTGACAAGGCCACCACTGTACCTGTGCGCAAACCGAGTTCCCACATCACCGGATGGCGGTTGGATGCGGTTTTGTTCTTCATGGTCCAAAGTTGGGCATGGAGCGGGTTTTGGCTTGACAAGCCGAAGAAAAACAATATCAGCATGGGGAAGGTACTGGCACGCATAGGCAGCAATTTGGCCCTAAAACGGATGGTGAAGGTATCGCAGATTTCCGGAACGGCCATTTGCGAAGCGAAAAAATCAACGCAACTGCTCCACCAGTTGCTCGGCCAGCCGGAAGTGGGTGGCCTGTGAGCGTTGGGCCCGGCGCAGGGGCTGGTCCCAGGCTGTGGCGTAAGCGGCCCAGGCGTGGTAGTTGCCGGCTTTGTCGCGGCGGCAGTACACTCCCAGCGGGGCGTGGCATCCGCCTCCGATCAGTTGCAGCACCTTGCGCTCCACGTTGGTGCAGGCGGCTACTTCCGGGTGGTGCAAACCAGCCAGGATTCGTCGGGTTTCCTTGTCTTCTGCCCGGCATTGAAATGCCAGCACACCCTGCGCCGGTGCCGGAACGAACTCCACCGGATTGAAAGGAACGACGGTGAATTCGTCGAGTGAAATATCGAGGCGGCGGAGGCCGGCTGCTGCCAGCAGGATGGCGTCGAAATCGCCGGAACGGAGTTTTTCGAGGCGGGTAGGCACGTTGCCCCGAATGTCTTTTAGTTGAACATCGGGTCGAAGGGCCAGCATTTGTGCCTTGCGCCGGGCTGACGAGGTGCCTGTCACCGCTTCATCCGGCAGGCGCAAAAGATTTCCGGCTGTTTCCACACCCGGTTTGATGATGAGCCAGTCGGCGGGGTTTTCGCGGTACGACACGGCTGCCAGCACCAGCCCCGGAGGCTGCTCAGTGGGCAGGTCTTTCATGCTGTGAACGGCCATGTCCACCTCGCCATTCAGGAGGGCTTCTTCGATTTCCTTCGTAAAAAAGCCCTTGCCTTCAATTTTGTCGAAGCTGAGGTGCCGGATGTTGTCGCCTTTGGTTTTAATGACCACCAGTTCGGAATCCACGCCACGGTCTTTCAATTGCTTTTGTGTGTATTCCGCCTGCCAAAGGGCCAGTTTGCTGCCTCGGGTACCAATTTTAATCATGTTTTTGAACTTCAAAATTTGCGCAAATGTAGGTGGGTGGGCCAAAAGTGTGGCGACAGAATACTTTTCAAACAACTCAGACAGGACATTCAAATGCCAAAAAAGGCTTCAGGGCCGAATTCCCAACTGCTGAGGCCTGCCTATCTTTGCCGCATGCAAATTGCAGCGAGTGAAATAGCAGAACTGCTGGGCGGCAAGCTGGAAGGCGATCCTGCTGCCCTGGTGAGCCGCCCCGGCAAAATAGAAGAAGGTGGGACCGATGCATTGACTTTCCTCGCAAATCCCCGGTATGAACAATTTGCCTACGAGGTGCCGGCAGCGGTGTTGCTGGCAGCAGATGATTTCCGGCCCAGCAAGCCCCTGGCCGCCAGAGCCCTCATCCGTGTGCCGGATGTTTACGAGGCGGTGCGTTTCCTGCTTGCACGCTTCGACCAGAACCGGCACCAGGGCAATGGCATTGACCGCACGGCTGTTGTCCATCCTTCGGCAAATGTTGCGGAGGGGGTCAGCATGGGTGCCTATGCTGTGGTTGAAGCCGGTGCCGGCATAGGCAAAGGCACGGTGATTTACCCGCAGGTGTATGTGGGCCGGAATGTGCAAATCGGTGACAACTGCGTGCTGTATCCCGGCGTGCGCATTTACCACGACTGTGTCATCGGCAACAACTGCACCCTGCACGCCAACGTGGTCATCGGTAGTGATGGTTTTGGCTTCGCTCCGCAACCCGATGGCAGCTACCGCAAAATCAACCAGATCGGCAATGTGGTCATCGAAGATGAGGTCGAGATTGGTGCCAACACCACCATTGACCGGGCCACAATGGGTTCCACAATTGTCCGAAGGGGAGCAAAACTGGACAACCTGGTGATGGTGGCCCACAATGTGGAAATCGGTGCCAACACGGTGGTGGCAGCACAGGCCGGTTTTGCCGGCAGCACCCGCATCGGAAAAAGCTGCCGAATTGGCGGCCAGAGCGGATTCGTAGGGCACATCACCGTGGCCGACGGCGCCCAGGTACAAGCCCAAAGTGGCGTGGCTGCCAGCATCGGGGAAAAAGGAAGTGCCGTGTACGGCTCTCCGGCCTTGCCTTATTCACAGTATCTTCGCGCCTACGCCGTATTCAAACGACTGCCGGAACTGCTTCGCAAACTGACCAAACTGGAGAAAAAAGTGTATTCTGACGAAGGCGGAAACTGACTATGAAACAACGTACGCTACAAAACCAGATAACCCTGAATGGTGTGGGACTCCACACAGGTCATGAGGTCAGTTTGACATTGTGCCCCGCCGAAGCCAACTACGGCATCCGGTTCCGAAGGGTGGACCTGCCCGGCAACCCGGTCATTAAAGCCGATGTGAACAATGTAACCACCACCCTCAGAGGTACTACCATCCGGCAGGGCGAAGCCTCTGTGAGTACGGTGGAGCACCTGATGGCTGCCTTTTTCGGCCTCGGCGTTGACAATGTACTGATTGATATTGACGGGCCGGAAGTGCCCATCCTGGATGGCAGCGCCATTGAATTTGTGAAGCAGATCACCAGCGCCGGCATTGTGGAACTGGAAAAAGAAAAAGAGGTCTTTGAGATCAGGGAGCCCCTGTGCTACAAAGACGAAAAAACCGGCGCAGAGCTGGTGGCGCTACCCAGCGAAAGTATGGAGCTGACCACCCTGATAGATTTCAACTCCAAAGTGCTGGGCCAGCAATACGCCTGCCTGGACCGGCTCGAGGATTTCAGTACGCAGATAGCCCCGTGCCGGACTTTCGTTTTTTTGCACGAGCTGGAATACCTCGTTGACAACAACCTCATCAAAGGCGGGGACCTCAGCAATGCCATCGTCATTGTGGACCGCCTGATGAGCGATGAAGAGCTGGAAAAACTGGCTGCAAAACTCAACAGGCCCGGCGTTAAAATAGAAAAGGAAGGCATCCTCAATACCACCGAGCTGTTGTTCAACAACGAACCGGCCAGGCACAAACTACTGGATGTGTTGGGTGACCTTGCCCTCGCAGGCTGTTATTTCAATGGGAAAATCGTGTCCACCAAACCTGGCCACACTGCCAACATTCAATTTGCTCGCATGCTTAAAAAAGCGTTTATGGAACAGAAAAGAAACAAGGGCGTACCCGTTTACGATCCCAACGCTGAGCCCATTTATACCTCCACCGATATTGCCGGATTTTTGCCGCATCGCTACCCGTTCCTGCTGGTTGACAAGATCATAGAACTGGGTGAAAGCCATGTGGTAGGGGTGAAAAACATCACTTTCAACGAAGGGTTCTTCCAGGGGCATTTCCCCGGCAACCCCATCTTCCCGGGCGTGCTGCAACTTGAAGCGCTGGCCCAAACCGGTGGCATCCTGGCCCTCTCCCAGGTGGGCGATCCCGGCAACTGGGACACCTACTTCCTCAAAATTGACGGTGCCAAGTTCAAACAGAAAGTGGTGCCGGGCGATACCCTGTTGCTGAAGATGGAACTGATAGAACCCATCCGGCGGGGCATCGTGCAAATGAAAGGCACGGCTTACGTCGGAAACAAACTGGTTTCCGAAGGCATCCTCACCGCTCAAATCGTTAAGCGCAAAACGGAGCCTAAAGAAGAGGGCGCCATGGCCGGCAATTCCTGATACCTTGTTGTTCAACGCTTTGCACCAGCAAATTGCCAATGGATTGCACGATTCTGTTTTTTCATTTTTACCGGACAATAATTAGCAACCCTAAAAGTTAATGGGACGTTAAAGCCTTCGGGAGCACCTGTCTTTCCGTCGTCTTCTGTTCGTCAGAATCCAACACTTGCGCCTGTGTAAACCTTGCTTCTCCGGAAATGTCGGAAGCAGAACTCAAAATCACCGCAAAACACATTAAACCATCGAAATGAAATTTACCGCAGAGCACCAGGCTCAGATGCCTTCTGCCAGTGAAAACAGGCACCCCTTCTCCTTCATTCACCCCGAAGCCAAAATAGGAGAAAACGTTACCGTAGAGCCCTTCACCACCATCGGCGCTGATGTCGTCATCGGCGACGGCACCTGGATAGGCCCCCATGTTACCATCATGGACGGCTCCCGCATCGGCAACAATTGCAAGATCTTCCCCGGCGCAGTCATCGGCGCCATTCCCCAGGATCTGAAATTCAACGGCGAATACAGCACCGTAGAACTGGGCGATGAGGTCATCGTGCGGGAATACTGCACCCTGAACCGAGGTACCAAGGCCAGCCACCGAACCACCATCGGCAAGGGCAGCCTGCTGATGGCATACGTACACGTGGCCCACGACTGCCACATCCGAAAGCATTGCGTACTGGCCAACGGCGTAACCCTGGCCGGCCACATCGAAGTGGAAGATTTTGCCATACTGGGCGGCCTGACGGCTGTTCACCAATTCGTCAAAATCGGTGCGCATGCCTTCATCGGCGGCGGTTCGCTGGTGCGAAAGGATGTGCCGCCCTTCGTAAAAGCTGCCCGTGAGCCGCTCTCCTATGCCGGCATCAACTCTGTCGGCCTGCGCCGCAGGGGCTTCTCACCCGAACAGATCCACCAAATTCAGGACATCTACCGCATCCTCTTCGTGAAAGGTTACAACACCTCTCAGGCCGTCGAGATCATCGAAACGGACATTGACGCCACCACCGAAAGGGATTACATCCTCGATTTCATCCGGAAAGCTGACAGGGGCCTCATGCGCGGTTTCCAGCAAACCAACACCCGCCGCTGACCGGTTTCCCAACGCGAACAGCGCATGGACATCCACCTCGACAAGCTCGGCAAGCGCTACAATTACGAATGGATTTTTCGTGATCTTTCTTTTCGCTTCGCAAAAGGCAGGCAATACGCCGTTGGCGGCCCCAACGGCAGCGGAAAATCCACCCTCATCAAAGTGCTCAGCGGCCACCTCAGCCCCAGCTCCGGAACGATTGACTTTTTTGCCGAAGGAAAAAAACTGAGCCGCGACGAGGTGTACCGGCACATCAGCCTTGCGGCCCCCTACCTCGACCTCATCGAGGAGTTCACCCTTCGGGAAATGGCGCACTTCCACGCCAGGCTCAAGCCCCTGCAGGCAGGCATTTCACCGAAGGAACTCATCAAAATTGCACAACTGGAAAAGGCCGGCAAAAAGGAGATCAGGCACTTCTCTTCCGGCATGAAACAACGCCTGAAACTGGCGCTGGCATTCTGCTCTGACACCCCCCTCCTGCTATTGGATGAACCTACCTCCAACCTCGACGACCAGGCAGTCAGATGGTACCGCAAAATGGTGGAGCAGTTCTCTCAGGGAAGAACCCTGGTGGTGGCCAGCAATGTGGAAGTGGATTTTGATTTTTGCGAAGAAAAAATATTGCTCACCGATTTCAAACCGCGCAAACGACGGCGGCCTGCTTCGCCTTCCGGCAATTAAAAAAGCCTTGCAAACACCGATCGCTTGCAAGGCTTTTTTCATGGATTCATGTTTCCTCAGGACGGAAGGAATTTGAAATTGTAGCGATACAGGTATATCAGTAGCATGATGAACAGCAGGGTGTAAATGATGAGCCACATCACGAATTTGCCCTTCTTACCTGCATTGTCAATATGGTCGGCCATGATGAGTCGTTTTGGTGTTAGGTTTTGTAATGACGGCGCAAAAGTACATTCGCCTGCCGGCAATTCCAAGGATTGCTGAAATTGTTGAAGCTGTTGAAATTGTTGAAGCTGTTGAAGCTGTTGAAATTGTTGAAGCTGTTGAAATTGTTGAAGCTGTTGAAACTGTTGAAGCTGTTGAAATTGTTGAAGCTGTTGAAACTGTTGAAGCTGTTGAAATTGTTGAAGCTGTTGAAATTGTTGAAGCTGTTGAAACTGTTGAAGCTGTTGAAACTGTTGAAGCTGTTGAAATTGTTGAAGCTGTTGAAATTATTAAGACAATGGTAACCTGCTTTTCAGGTAGTGTTTACCTCAGGCACGCACCTTTGCTACAGTTCACCACAATAATCGCTGCGTTCTATATTCCCATCTTTCTACCTAATGTCGCTTTTGGTTCCAAGCCCATGCCGACTGGTGTTGGGCTTGAATTTTTTTATGCCACAGGTACTATACCCAAGACGAAGTAGATTGGAGAAATTCCAGCTTTAAACTTCAGCTGGGATCGGGATTCGGCATACGCCGCCCAAACCACTTCGTTTTGAGTATACCTCCTCCGCCACAAAAGCTGAAAGCAAGAGCTAACCCGAAGATAGCGCCTGTGCGGCTATCCCGGAATTGCCGCCGTGGAAATGAAATAATGACACGCTGTCACTATCATATTGTGTTACAATGGCGTATGACAGTCTGCCCTCATTACAGGAGTTAAACTGGCTTTGGGATTCAACTTCAACCGCACGAGGTGCAAAAAAAAATCCGGCCTGGAGCGTAAGAAAATCCTGGTTCAACGGATAAAAGTCTGATATTACGCAGTTCTACCACCTTAAAACATTGAGCCATGAGAGTCCGCTTGTTTCTTCCCATCATCATTGCCACCATACTGTTCAGCAGTGCCTGCAAGAAAACTGCAACCGACGACCTTTGTATCAAAAGCGTAAATCTGGAAGTGTTTGACAGCCAGTTGCGCAGCAATCTCAAGACCGGCCTGAAAGGTTACACCTACCTGATCATGAAAAACGGCCAGGTGAAATACACCTATTCAGATGGTTATGCCCGCAGCCCACAGGACGGCATCCAGGCCTGGGATGAATTTCAGAAAATGCACGTGGCTTCCATCAGCAAGACCATTTCCACCGTCGCCGCCTTGCGCCTTTTGAAGATGAAAGGCCTTGACGCCAAGGAGAGAATTTACAAATACCTGCCCCCCGACTGGCAGGTTGGCCCAAACGTCAAGGAGATTTATTTCAGCGATTTGATGAGCCACCGAAATGGTTTCCTGGATGTGATGGCGCTGCCGGCAAACACAGACCTCTCTTGCCAATACAGCACTTTGAAAGACATGGTTGAACACGGCGCCAACGGGTTGAAGTCACGCAAATACTCCAATGCCCATCATGCCCTTCTTCGCGTCATCCTTCCCGTACTCTGGGACTACCCCTACACCAGCGCCTCCATCTACAACGAGGACTACACCGCCCTCCGCTACGAGCAAATCGTGAATCAATTGGTTTTCAATCCACTGGGTATCACCGCCTCCCTCTTCGACAACGATCCCAACGCAGGCGTACTGGCTTACAGCTCCGGCTCCGATCCTGCAGGAGAATTTGAAACTTTTGACTACAGAAAAACCGCCGGAGGTTTTGGATGGGTCCTCTCTGCCCGCGACCTGGCCAAATTCTGGGCCTACCTCTGGCACTCCGACGAACTGCTCGACGAGGAGCAGCGCCAGAATATGCGCGCTACGGAAATGGGGCTGTGGAACTCCGGCGACACCATTACGGGCCCATACCATTGCAAACTCGGCGGATGGTTCAGCGTGCCTTACGAAAATGGTCCGAAACATTGGCTGCGCAGCGCTGCCGTGGAGTTCGACGATGATATTGCCGTGGTCCTCTTCGTCAATTCAGGCTCTTCCAGGAGTTTGCGTGAGATCATCGTCGAGGCCTACGAAAAATCCTACGGATGCTTCTGACAGGAATGAGGGATGAGGGATGCCCCGTGCCGATAATTATCGGCATCGGGGGAGGAATGAGGGATGAGGGATGAGGGATGAGGGATGAAAGGGCTAGCGCTCCCTACTCCCTACTCCCTACTCCCTACTCCCTACTCCCTACTCCCTACTCCCTGCTCCCTGCTCCCTACACTCAACCCAATGCTTATACTTGCGTTTTCAATGGACAAGCAAGTGAGCGAACCAGCATGACCAACAAAGACTACAAAGCCCTGCTGCCCAACTGGCCCAAAGAGCCGGGTGTTTACCGCTTTCTGGATGCGGACGGGCGGGTGCTGTACGTTGGCAAGGCCAAAAACCTGAAAAACCGCCTGTCTTCCTATTTCAGTTCCGGCAAAAACCAGTCGTACAAAACCAGGGTGATGGTCAGGAATGCCAGCCGCATCGAGATGACCATCGTAGAGACGGAGACGGATGCGCTTCTGCTGGAGAACACCCTCATCAAGCGCTTTCAGCCGCCGTACAACGTGATGCTGAAGGACGGCAAGAGCTACACCTACCTGTGCATCAAAAACGAAGCATTTCCGAGGGTCTTCATTACCCGGAGGGTGATCAAAGACGGCTCCACCTACTTTGGCCCGTACACCTCCAAATGGCGCATAGAGATCATCCTGGACCTCATCCGAACCTTGTTTCCCCTGCGCACCTGCCGGCTCAACCTTTCCGAAGCTTCTCTTCAAAAAAACATGGGCAAAGGCGACTACAAAAAGTGCCTGGAATACGACATCAAAAATTGCAACGCCCCCTGTGAAGGCTGGGAAACGGAACAAGAATACAACGAACGTATAGAACAGATCAGGAACATCCTTCGGGGAAATTTCGGGCCGGTAAAGCGCCACTTCCAGCACAAGATGATGGAACACGCTGAAAACATGGCTTTTGAAAAAGCCCAGGCCATCAAAGAAAAACTGGTGGCGCTGGAAGACTACCAGGGCAAAAGCACCGTGGTGAGTACCACCATCCGGGATGTGGATGTGTTTTCCATTGCTTCCGACGAAAAGCACGCCTACGTCAACTACATCAAAGTCGTCAACGGGGCCATCATCAACACCTACACCCAGGAACTGGTCAAAAACCTTGACGACGACGAAAAAGACCTGCTGAGCTATACCATACCCGAATTGCGGGAACGCTTCAACAGCATTGCCCCGGAGATCATCGTGCCCTTCGAGGTGGAACTGGCCGAAAAGGACCTGACCCTGACCATTCCGAAAATCGGCGACAAAAAGAAACTGTTGGAACTGAGCGGGAAAAACGTTGATTTTTTCCTTCGGCAAAAACAAAAGGAGCGCATCAACAAATCCAACAAGCAAACCAGCGCCGAACGCATTCTGCGCACCCTGCAACAAGACCTGCACATGGGCACCGTGCCCCTCCACATCGAGTGCTTCGACAACTCCAACATGCAGGGCAGTTTTCCGGTGTCCTCCTGTGTGGTCTTCAAAAATGCCAAACCATCCAAACAGGACTACCGGCATTACAACGTGAAAACCGTCAAAGGCCCCAACGACTTTGCCAGCATGGAGGAAGTGGTGTACCGCCGCTACCGCCGTCTTTTGGAAGAAGAGCAGTCGCTGCCGCAACTCATCATCATTGACGGTGGCAAAGGCCAGCTCAGCGCCGCTGTGAAGAGCCTGAAAAAACTGGGTATCGCCGACCAGGTGACCGTCATCGGCATCGCCAAACGGCTGGAGGAGATTTTCTTTCCCAATGATCCCCTGCCGCTTTACATCAACAAAAAATCGGAATCGCTGAAGCTAATCCAGCAGGCCCGCAACGAGGCCCACCGCTTCGCCATCACCTTCCACCGCAACCAGCGCTCCAGGGACTTCACCCGCACGGAGTTGCTCGACATCCCCGGCATCGGCAAAAAGACCGCCGCCAAATTGCTGAAGCACTTCGGCTCCGTAAAAAAGGTGCGGGAAGCTTCACCGGAGGAACTCGCCAAAGTACTCAATGCCGCCACTGTGAAAAAGGTGATAGTGTATTTTGGGGCAGTGTAAGCATACAAGTTCACAAGATTTTATCCGATCGTATTTATACCCAAGTCGAAATAGTTTGGGAAAATTTCAGCTTTGAACTTCAGGAGGGGTTGGGAGTTTGGGAGGCGGAGCCGCCCAAACCACTTCGTTTTGAGTATAACTCCAAACTTTAACCCGACAGCCTCTTGAAGAGCAGGCGGTGAAAATGATGCACCGCCTGCTCCTGTTTTACGGAGTACCGGCCCGCCTTGTAAAACCTCGACTGAACGCCCAGTTGAACGGCCTCAACGACCGCCTCATCTTCCATTTCGGTTTTTTCCAAAACGTTCAGTTTCCGGTTGAAGGGCTTGCCACTGAACCGGTAGGTTCGGAAGCGCACCAGGGTCTTGTCATGACTGAGGGGCTGCACCACGTTCAATGACAGGCCCCAGGGGTAAAAATTCAGCATCAGGTTGGGAAACAGCCAATAGTAGTAGGCATAGATGGCCCGGCCGTGGTCAGGGGCGCCTTCAGGAATTTCGAAACAAGGCTCACCTTCTTCGGCAATGCCGACCTGCAGGCTGCACCAGGGGTACAGTTCGTACTTGTACTGTTTGAAATCCAGGGCTTTGTTGAGTGCCGGATGGACAAAAGGAATGTGAAAACCCTCCAGGTAGTTGTCGCAATAGAGTGCCCAGTTGGCCTCCACGGGGTAATCTGCCGTGCCCTCTTCTTCAAAAACAAGTGTATCCAGTGGCATCCAGCCGATGCGATCCATGACGGGTTTGATGGCCTCCGCAAAGCTGAAAGCCGGATCCAGGGAAACGAAATACATGCCCAACCATTCCCTGAGGGGCACTTCGGTCAGGTTGTCATTTTCCGAAGGAAAGTCTTCTACACCTTCAAACTCAGGCATTTTTTTGAACCGGCCATCCGGGTGAAAACACCGGCCGTGGTAGGTGCAACGCAAGTGAGGGTACTGACCGGGTTTTTCCACCACCAACATGCCCCGGTGGGTACATACATTGGAAAGGCAGCGGACTGCTCCTGTTTCGTCTTTCGAAAGCAGCAGCGGTTCGTTCAGCACTCCCGGCAGCAAAGTGAAAGGGTGGGCGTTGTACGGGTCATGCAGAACCGTTTTGTCGGCCACATACAGCCAACTTGAAGCGAAAACTTTTTCCTTAACTTGTTCAAACACGCCAGATTCACGGTAAAAGCTGGCCGGTAATGTGGAAGATTTTTTGATTTCCGGATGGATATTCATGGTAGCTGTGACATGGTTAACGGCCTGTTAGCGAACAAAGGCCGGGCGCAGCACGAGGCTTTCTTCCTCCTTTTGCCGCATCAGGATTTGTTCTTCGGGGCTTTTGTCTTTGTAGCCACAAAGGTGCAGTACCCCGTGCGCCATCACCCTTGCCAGTTCCTGTTCAAAGGAAACCGAATAAGTCTTTGCATTCTCAGCCACCCGCTCCAGGCTGATGAAGATATCCCCTTCAATAATCGGCGGATCTGAATAGGGAAAGGTGATGATATCGGTGAGGGTATCGTGATTGAGGTACTCCAGGTTGATGTGGTAGAGGTAATCGTCTGTGCAGAATATATAATTGAGCATTTTCAGCCGGCAACCTTCCTTTTCAATCAGTTTTGTCAACCAGGCTGTCTCGGCATTTTCGTCGGCCAGGGAGAAGTCAATCTTCTCAGAATGGAAAGAAATTGCGGGCACTTCAGGTTCCTGCAAGGGAAAATCCTGTTCAGACATGAGCTGGATTAGAATGTGATGTACGTTGAATTACTGAGTCCCCCGATCCCGAAGGCTTTCGGGATATCGGGGCAAAAAGTCATTTTACTTTGGAATTGATTGCAAATGCAGCTGGTTGAGAGGATTTGAGAGAGGCCTAGTGACTTGGTTAAGAGGGGTTTAGATCAAACTCTATAAACTTCTCTAAACACCTCTCAACTTCTCTCAACGAATGAGAGTGCGTTTTGCAGTACGCTCATTACTTGAGCCTGAAGCGCATTTCCACGGTGCTGCCGTTGTTGTAAAAGCGCAGGTTATCGCACAACTGTTGCATGAGAAAAACGCCGCGGCCACCGCATTCGTGGATTCTTTCAGGCGAGGTTGGGTCCGGCAACTTGTTCATGTCAAAGCCATTCCCCTCGTCAGAAACCTGCACGGCAAGGCAGTCTTTGTCTTTTTTGCTGCGCACTTTCACCATTTTGTCTTCGCTTTCGCAATTGCCATGAACAATGGCGTTGGTGACAGCCTCGGTCAGACTGACCAGAATGTCGCACTTGCGGTTGGGATCGAGTTTGTAGCGGGAAACCAACTTTTCAACGAATGGCTCTACTTTCGAAACACTACTTACGTTAGAGGAAAGCTTTAGCATATACGAAGTCTTAGTTACCAGATGAGCGTCTTCTCAATGTGGATATGAAGACGAATGAGGTTCACTCGATTTTGATATGCTCGTGGGAATGGGTATTATTCAAGTGGTTCTTTGGAGCGGGAGCGGGTTAAAATCGCCGCTGATGTGACAACGGGGCGCAAAATACGGGCAAAAGGAACGCGTGTCAAGGGGTGAACCCAATTTAGACGTTTTTTTTTCCGGTTCAGCCCAAAAAACGCCAGCCCGGAGCTCATTCAGCCGGGCTGGCGTTTGCCTTATCACTCTTCCGTTTGGTTAATTATCAGATAGTTGGATGACTGAAGGAGGGTGCCGGCAGGGGCTGGTCTTCTTCAGAATCGTAATCCGGGATAAATCCCTGTTCGCGCATCCATTCATCGTTGAAGACCTTGCCGAGGTACTTGCTTCCGTGATCGGGGAAAATCAGCACCACCACGTCATCTTTTTTGAATTCATCCTGAATTTCGTACAAAGCCTGCACCGCTGCACCGCTGGAATAGCCCGCCAGAATGCCTTCCATTTTGGCCAGTTCACGGGTGCGGAAGGCGCTTTCCCTGTCCGTCACTTTTACAAACTTGTCAATGAGTTCAAAATTCACGTTGGCCGGAATGATGTTCTTTCCCGTGCCTTCTATGCGGTAGGAGTAAATTTCCTTTTCGTCGTAAATGCCGGTTTCGTGGTACTTCTTGAGTACGGAGCCGTAAGCATCAACGGCGATGATCCGGATGTCCGGATTTTTTTCTTTCAGGTAGGCTGCCGTTCCGGAAAGTGTACCTCCTGTACCGGCGCTGGCCACCAGGTGGGTGATCTTTCCTTCGGTCTGTTCCCAAATCTCCGGCCCGGTGCTTTTGTAATGGGCCATCAGGTTTTCGGTGTTGTAGTTCTGGTTCACATAAAAGGCATCGGGGATCTCCTTTGACAAGCGTTCAGCCATCTTGTAATAAGAACGGGGGTCTTCCGGTTTTGCCTCCTTCGGGCAAACGACGACCTCGGCACCCATGGCCTCCAGTGCGTCAATTTTTTCCTTCGAGACCTTGCTGGTAACGGTCAGCACACAGTGGTAACCTTTTACGGCTGCCAGCATGGCCAGCGCAAAGCCGGTGTTGCCACTGGTGGCTTCTATGAGGGTTCCGCCAGGCTTCAGCAGGCCCTTTGCCTCTGCATCTTCAATCATGTGCAGGGCAATGCGGTCTTTGGCAGACTGCCCGGGGTTGAATCCTTCACACTTGGCGTAAACTGTGGGAGCGAGACCTTTGGTGAGTTTGTTGAGGCGGATGAGTGGTGTCCGGCCAATGGTCTCGAGAATATTGTTGTAGGTCATAAGCCATTTTATTTTGGCTGTACTTCTTAGCGAGAAAGCCGGTGCAAAGATAAATTTTTAAAACCCAAGACCATAAATCCTGCGATAAATCACCAAAAACCCACAGTATTTTCGATGATTTTTAAAATATCAACAAATCGTTGAAAATTGTCAACCGGAGAGGTTGGGGGGAGGTTGAGAGGAAGTTGAGAGAAGTTGAGAGAAGTTGAGAGAAGTTGAGAGAAGTTGAGAGGGGTTGATCCCGAATCCCGATACCCGGCACCGGCATCATAATCCTCATAATCCTCCATAATCCTCATAATCCCTATCGATTACCCACAAATCCCAACCCCATCGGAAAATGCCTCTGCAACCCGACTTCATTGATTGTGAAAAGAAACATTTTATACCCTGTTGCCTAAGCTGTGGCAAAATGCTGTGGTGACATCAGCCATCTTGTAACCCGCTGTTTTAACGGCGGGAATCATGCCAGTACCCCTGCCCACATCTATCTTCTATTCAAGACATCACATCAGGAATAGCTTTAGCCCAAAATCGGGATGTGAATTGAAATTGATGCTGATGCTCTGTAAAGATGTTTGATGTGATTGGGGGTTAATCCGCTAACCCCTCGTTGCCCGTCTGGCCGCCGGACAGGAAACAAGGGGTTTCAAGATGTTTGATGAGGTAAGGAATGTTTTTTCAAGCCCCGGTAACTTCATGAGTGTACTATGTTTGCAGACCTCTCAGAAACGGAATGGTGGATTTGTGGGTGATCGATAGCCTCATAATCCTCCATAATCCTCATAATCCCTCATAATCCCTCATAATCCTCCATAATCCTCATAATCCCTCATAATCCTCATAATCCTCATAATCCTCATAATCCCCCATCCCCGATGAAAATCGGGGTCATAATCCCTCAATCAACCCATCATCTGGTAGGTGATCAGGCTGCCGAGGTATGCCAGAAGGCCCATGAAGAGGAACTGTAAAAGCGGCCATTTCCAACTGCCGGTTTCCCGTTTCACCACGGCCAGGGTACTCATACATTGCAAAGCGAAGACATAGAAAATGAGCAGGGAAAGGGCTGTTGCGGGGGTATAGACCTTCTCTCCGGTGCCGGGCCTCACAGCGGCTGAGAGGCGGTCGTGGATGGTAACCTCATCTTCGGCGCTGCCAATGCTGTAAATGGTGGCCATGGTAGCCACAAAGACCTCCCGGGCGGCAAAGGAGGTGATGAGTGCTATGCCGATTTTCCAGTCGAAACCCAGGGGTTCGATGGCGGGCTCCAGGAATTTGCCCAGGTGGCCGGCGTAGGAAGCTTCTATTTTGTAAGCCGCCAACAGATCGGCAGTGGCTTGTTCGTCCAGGTTTTGTTCGGCGGCGTGTTGCTCAGCGAGGGTTTCAGCCTGCTGCATGTCTTGTGCCGGCCCGTAGCTGGCCAGGGCCCACAGCACGATGCTGATCATCATGATCACCTTGCCGGCCTCCCAGATGAACGCACCGGTTTTTTCCTTGATGGTTTGCCAGACATTCAGCCAATCCGGCATTTTATAGCTTGGCAATTCCATCATCAACCAGGAACCGGAAGTGCTTTTCAAAAAGTATTTGAATACCAGTGCCACCAACAACGACATGACGATTCCGAGCAGGTAAAGCCCCATGAAAGCAAGCCCCTGCAGGTTGAAAAGCCCGAAGACAGCCTTTTCGGGAACCACAAAACCGATCAGAACCGTGTACACCGGTATGCGCGCCGAACAACTGATGAGCGGGGTGACGAGTATGGTGATGAGCCGTTCTTTCCAGACGCCGATTGTGCGGGTGGACATGATGGCAGGCACCGCACAGGCACCGCCGGAGATGAGCGCCACCACGCTGCGTCCGTTCATGCCGAATTGCTGCATGAGTTTGTCGAAGATAAAAACTGCCCGGGCCATGTAGCCCACCTCTTCCAGCAGGGTGATGAGGAAAAACAAAATGGCTATTTGCGGAACGAAAACAAGAATGCCCCCAAGACCGGTGATGATCCCCTCGGTCAACAGGTCCGTGAACCAGCCGGCCGGTAAGGTTTCTTTCACCAGGCTGCTCAGCGCTGCAAATCCGTTTTCGATCCAGTTCATCGGCATTTCCGCCCAGGCATAAATGGCCTGAAAAACGAAAAACATGATGATGAAAAAGATCAGGGGAGCAAAAACCCTGTGCGTAAGGAGCCGGTCAATTTTATCCGTGAGAGACACGCCACGCCGCTGGCGCTTCATGGCCTTTTGCAGAATGCCGCCAAGTTTTCTGAACCGGGCCATGGTCTCATCTATCTGCAGCCTCAGAGACGGAAAGTCGCTCGCTTCGCAAAGGGTCGAGATGGCCTCTTTTTGCGCTGCATTTACCGAAGGAAGCATTTGGTGATGATGGGCCAGCAACAGTGCGTGGTAATCATTGCTGACACCGGCTTCGGCCTTTACAGCGCTGATTATTTTCTTTTCATTTTCCGAAGGCTCGTAAAATGCGGTGGCTGGAGCAGGATTGCGAAGAAGCTCCCCGATGGCGCTTTTCAGGGCGGCTACATTTTGCCCGGTGCGTCCACTGATGTTGAGTACTTTGGTGCCGAAAACCCGTTCCAATGCTTCGGTTTTCACTTCCAGGCCTTCTTTGCCCGCCAGGTCCGACATGTTCAGGGCAAGGATGGTGGGGATGCCCAGGTCTATGAGCTGGGTGAAGAGCAGCAGGTGCTTTTCCAGGTGTGTGACATCGGCAATGTAAACGGCAACATCGGGGAAATCTTCGTCATCCGGGTTGGCCAGCACCCGTAGCACCACCCTTTCGTCTTCAGAGGTGGGATAAAGGCTGTAAGCTCCCGGAAAATCCACTATGGTGACCTCCTCTCCGTCGGAAAGACGCATTTTTCCAACCTTCTTCTCAACGGTGACTCCGGGGAAATTGGCAACTTTTTGACGCAGGCCGGTCAGGTGATTGAATACGGATGACTTACCACTGTTCGGGTTTCCAATAAGTGCAATTTTCCTCATTGCTGTCATCATGATCAGCCAGAAGCGGGTGCCTGTCCATTGACACCTGATCCGAGGGCCGGGTCTTTTGTTGTAAGCAGAATGCGCTTAGCCTCGCTGCAGCGCATCACCATATTTGTTCCATCCACCTTGACATACAAACCTCCCGAAAAAGGGGCTCTCCTGATGACCTTGACGACACTGCCGGGCAGCACTCCCATGCTCAGCAGGCGCCCTGCTATCAGATCGTCTTCAAAATCGAGTACCCAGCCATTGCTGCCTTCCTGCATGTCAAAAATGCTCAAGGGCATGGAACACTATTTTTATCAAGAATTAATTTAAACAAGCGCAAATATAGCAGCCGGATTTGCCTCCCAAAGGTGATTTCTGTCAATTAGCCAAGTTTAGTTAATCAGTGCTTACCTAAACTTAGGTATAGGCAGCCGGTGCGGGCATCAGCCGATCCAGCCCTTATCCAGCAGGTACTCTGCAATCTGGATGGCATTGGTAGCGGCCCCTTTTCTAAGGTTGTCGGCCACAACCCAGAGGTGGAGGCCGTTTTCGATGCTGTCATCCCGCCGGATACGGCCGACGAACACCTCGTCTTTTCCGTGGGCATGGAGCGGCATGGGATAGCGGCAATTGGCGGGGTCGTCTTCCAGGATGATGCCGGGCGATTCGCTGAGCAGTTTCCTCACCTGCGCCACCTCAAAAGGCCGCTCAAACTCGATGTTGACAGCTTCGGAATGGCCGCCCTGCACGGGCACCCGAACTGCGGTGGCCGTGATGCGCAGGGAGTCGTCGTCCAGTATCTTGCGGGTTTCATTCACCATTTTCATTTCCTCGCGGGTGTAGTCGTTTTCGAGGAATACATCGCAGTGAGGGATGCAATTCCGGAAAATCTGATGGGGGTAGGCCATTTCTTCCGGTTGCGGTTCAAAGCCTTTTCGCTCCAGGTTGTACTGTTTTACGGCTTTGACCCCGGTACCGGTTATGGATTGGTAAGTTGAAATGACCAGCCGTTTTATACCGAAAGCCGTGTGCAGCGGCGCCAGGGCCACCACCATCTGGATGGTGGAGCAGTTGGGGTTGGCAATGATCCTGTCGCTCTTCTTCAGAACATGGGCGTTCACTTCCGGCACCACCAGCGGTTTGCCGGGGTCCATCCGCCAGGCCGAGCTGTTGTCAACCACTGTGGTGCCCACTTCGGCAAAACGGGGCGCCCACGCTTTGGACACACTACCTCCTGCGGAAAACAGGGCCACATCCGGCCGGGCCGCCACGGCATCCGCCAGGCTGACAACGGGTATCTCCTGCCCCCTGAAATTGACGGGTTTGCCGACGGAGCGCTCAGAGGCCACCGGCAACAAGCTGCTGACCGGAAAATTTCGCGCTTCCAGAACTTCCAACATGACATTGCCGACCAGCCCGGTGGCACCAACTACGGCTACTTTCATTGCTTATGGTTTTAAGGTATTCTGTATTTGTGAAATTTTCGTGAAGGCCCTCAACGGACAATATGGGTACCTTTAAATTCAATATCCCCCTCTCAACTTCCCGTCCCGAACTTGATTCGGGATCGGGATCAACCTCTCTAAACCCCTCTAAACCTCTAAATGCCTCTCACCGAGACCACTGAGCCCACAGTGGTTTTTCTCTGTGTTCGCTGTGGCTCTGTGAGAGGAAAATCAACCGGTGAATTCAGGCCGCAACTGGAAGTTGCAACCTGATGTGGAACCTCCTCTAAACGGCTGCAAAGGTAAATGCCAGAGGCGCTTGCGCTTACTCCAATTGAAATCTCATCATCAAAAAAACTGCGTGTGCATTGACAAAACGCCCTCAATCAAAACCTTCCTGCCAACCATGGACTTAACATCCGCTTCTTTTCATCAAAATGCCGCTATTTTGCAGCCACAATTTTCCTTCGCTTCGCAAAATGGCACCGCTCCGTTTTGCGAAGCGACCAAAAAGTCAAAACAGAAAAGACACCATGACCTGTAAAAACTTATTCCTGCTAATTTTCATTTTGGGAGCTGCATGCACGACTCAGGCCCAGGACCTCAAATTCGGTGTACGTGCCGGCATGAACATGAACATCCTGAAAGGCCCGATGGAAACCGACGACGATGGCAACGAAGTGGAATCCTACGATTGGACTTCCGGCTTTCACGTGGGCTTCACCGTCACCATGCCCCTCACCGAGCTGATGGGTGTACGGGGTGAGTTCGTCTTCACCCAGCGCGGCACCGACCGCTTTTACGACGGCCCCTCCTACTACATTTTCCAACCTGACTCGGACCCCATTTATGCCACGGGCAACAGCAAGGTGAACCTGAGCGTGACCAATTCCTACCTGAACCTGCCCCTCACCGGTTATGTGCGCCCGGTGGAATGGCTGGAAATCTTCGCCGGTGGCAACATCGGGTTCCTCATCTCTTCCACGGCCTTCGGAGATATCACCTTCGACGGCAAAGCCACCAACGGCGCCCCCGTCTCCCTTCGCCACGAACTGGACTACCGCTATTTCATCGATGACCCGGCCCAGGCCACCTACATCTCCCCGGTGAACACCGTGACCATAGGCGGCGAGAAAATCCCCTACCCCCACGTGGGCCGTGCCCAGTACATGTTTGCCCAGGACCGGGGCAGCCTCTATCGGGTCATCGAATTGGGCGGCGTGGCCGGACTGTCCGTTTACCTCAACAAGGGCCTCTACCTCTCCGCCCGCGCCAACATCGGCTTCACCGACCTGACCAAAACCAAAGCCGATGTCTCCTGGCTGAAACTGGACAACAACAACGACTTCATCACCCGCAACGACAAAGACACCAACCTGTCGCTTCAGGCTTCGATAGGATTTCATTTTTGATTGGTTTAGAGTTTAGAGTTTAGAGTTTAGGGTGTAGGGTGTAGGGTTTAGGGTTTAGGGTTTAGAAGGCGCTGACCCATAGCTACGAGCCACAGCCTGCCCCGATGCCGATCCCGAAGAATTTCGGGACGGCACGGGGAGCCACGAGCTACGAGCCACGAGCCACGAGCTACGAGCCACGAGCTATGAGCTACGAGCCACGAGCCACAGCCTGCCCCGAGACCTCGGGGAGCTATTTACCACGAGCCAAAAAAATCGCCGACTGGGAAGGTCCCGGCCGGCGATTTTCATATCTGTTCTGTTGCCAGATTACAGCAGGCTTTCGATGACTTTTTCTTCGGTAATGCCTTCGGCGGCAGCTTTGTAGTTGCGCACGATGCGGTGGCGCAGCACGTACTTCGAGATGGCCTTTACGTCCTCGATGTCGGGGGAGTACTTGCCATTGATGGCGGCGTGGCATTTGGCACCCAGCACCAGGTATTGAGAAGCACGGGGACCTGCGCCCCATGAGATGTAATCGTTTACCATGTCGGTGGCACGGGGGGTGTTGGGGCGGGTTCTGGCCACCAGCGAGACGGCGTATTCCAGCACGTTGTCAGCGATGGGTATCTTTCTGATCAGTTGCTGAAAACCGAGGATGTCTTCCGCTCCCAGCACGTGCTTGAGTTCCACATTGGCAAGGCCGGTGGTGCCTTTCACCACGTCAATTTCTTCCTGGTAAGAAGGATAGTCCAACGGAATGTTGAACATGAAGCGGTCCAACTGGGCCTCCGGCAGGGGATAGGTTCCTTCCTGCTCGATGGGGTTTTGCGTAGCCAGTACAAAAAACGGGGTAGGCAGGGCGTGGGGCTGGCCGGCCACCGTCACAATGCGCTCCTGCATGGCCTCCAAAAGGGCTGCCTGCGTTTTGGGTGGCGTCCGGTTGATCTCATCCGCCAGCACGATGTTGGCGAAAAGCGGGCCTTTGTTGAATTTGAAATGGCGGTCTTCACCCAGTATTTCCGATCCGGTGATGTCAGAGGGCATCAGGTCGGGGGTAAACTGGATGCGCTTGAAGGCCAGATCCAGCACCTCGGCAATGGTGCTCACCAAAAGGGTTTTGGCAAGCCCCGGAACACCCACCAACAGGCTGTGCCCGTTGCTGAAAAGCGAAATGATGACGGCCTGAACGACATCGTCCTGACCGACGATGATCTTCCCGATTTCTTTCTTGAGCTCCCGATAAGATTTGGCCAGCGCATCTACGGCTTCTACATCTGATTTGTGGTTCGTTTTCACCATTTGTACAGTACGGTTTGTGATTTATTGCTTGCTTCGGCTTTCAGCCAAATAGGCTTTATTCGGCTTTGTGTGCGCCAGCATACAAAGCGTCCAAATTCATTGCTTTTGAAAAAGCTTCATACAATAGTTTTTAGAATAAAGTCTAATAGATTCAGAAAGCCTGAACAAGCCGGGGATTTGTCGCACCCATTAGAATTAGCTGTAAAGCAACAAGGGTACCGGAAATTCCGCAACATCCGCCAGATGAATTCTTTGCCCGAAGGCAGGCTAAAAACGGCGCAAAGATAGGTTTTGTTTCGGGACGGGAGGTTTGGAGGGGTTTAGAGGGGTTTAGAGAGGTTTAGAGAGGTTTAGAGAGGTTTTCGCATCAGGTTGCAACTTTAAGTTGCGGCCTGAATTATCCCACGGTTTATTCCTCTCACAGAGCCCACAGTGAACACAGAGAAAAAACGCCGTGGTCTCAGGTTGC
>JALWSS010000047.1 GCA_026993525.1 Saprospiraceae bacterium | reverse complement strand
CGGAGAGCTGCTGTACACCTATCCCGTTCAGCTCAACGATCTCTCCTTCAAAGTGCGCCTGACGGATGAGGTGCTGGAGAAACTGATCGTTAACGAAAATGAACTGAACTACCGCAAGTTTACCGTCAAACAAGGCGACAGCTTCGAATTCAACGGGCTCAGATTCCAGTTCAATGGCTTTGACCAGGCCGCACAGCATGCCGGTTATCAGCCACAGGAGGGCGACATCGCCATCAATGCCAAAATTGAGGTATCGGACGGAGACCGCACTTATCAGGCCCGGCCGCTGTACCTCATTCGTGACAACTCGGTGGTGAACCTGAAAGACGAAATAACGGAGCTGGGCCTGCACATCCGGGTTCCCAAAATTGACCCCACCACCGAAAATGTGGATATTTGGGTGGCCCGGCAAGGAGCCGCCCTGAAAGACATACCGGTGCAGATCGCCAAAAAGTCCTTCCGGACGGATTACATCGTATTGGAAGCCATCATCTTTCCGGGCATCAACCTTTTCTGGCTGGGATCAACGCTCATGATGGCAGGCCTTTTCCTGGCCATGTTCCATCGCCTCCGGCAATAATGCATGCGCATGAAAATCAGCATCATCGGCACCGGCAACCTCGCTACCCACCTGTCCGAAGCCTGCGCCCGGGATGGGGTTCAAGTGGCGCAGGTTTGGGGCCGGGATGCCGGCAAAGCAGCGGCAGTAGCGGCCATCTCCGGAGCAGTTGCGATTTCGAATTTCGGAGAGCTCGACCAAAAAGTTGACCTCATCCTGTTGGCTGTTGCTGATGATGCCATTGGTTCCCTGTCCCGCTCACTCGCAAAGGTTTTTACCTCTTCAGAAATACAACCGGTGGTTGCACACCTCTCCGGGGCCACGCCCATCGCTGTATTTGAGAAGACGGGTCTCAGGCACTACGGCGTTTTCTGGCCCTTGCAGTCTTTCCGTTCCGGAAAAAAAGTGGATTTCAGGGAGGTGCCGGTCTGCATCAACGGTTCTGACCGGAAAGCCCTGGAAAGCCTCGGCCACCTCGCCAACCGGCTGTCAGACCAGGTTTGCACCGTGTCGGAATCGCAACGCCAGGCACTGCACCTTGCAGCGGTTTTTGTCAACAATTTCACCAACCACCTGCTCACCATCAGCAAAGAACTGACCGACGAGGCCGCCGTGCCTTTCGATTTGCTCAAACCCCTGCTCCGGGAAACCGTGAACCGGCTGGATTCAGGAGAACCCCGGGACCTTCAAACCGGCCCCGCCATCCGCGGCGATCTGAAAACCATCACGAGGCACCTCAAGCTATTGGCCGGCCACCCCCAGTTCCAACAGTTGTATGCCCTGCTCTCCGAGAGTATCAGGAACAGGGATGAGGGATGAGGGATGAGGGATGAGGGATGAGGGATGAGGGATGAGGGATGAGGGATGAGGGATGAGGGATGAGGGATGAAAGCACACAGGTCAATTCCGGGGTAGCGTCCCCAACTCTACACCCTACTGGATCGGCCCGGAAAAACCTGCCGAAAAAAACCTTCATAAACCTTCATAATCCTCATCCCCGATGAAAATCGGGGTCATAAACCTTCATACCCCACCATGCGCATCATTCACGAATACACCCACGAAAACGTCAAAGTGACCATTTTCAGAATGGACAACAAGTTCTCCGTAAAGCTGGAAAAGGACTTATTGGAGCAGACCTATAAGTTTCGGGAAGGAAAGCCTGTGGAAAGCCTCGAGGATGTTCAGCAGTTGCTGGACGAGGCCTTTTTTGACAGCGCGAATTACATCTTCTTAAAAATGATTCAATTGCGGCAAACGGCGCTGGACTCGTCCGACGAGGGGCAGGGCGATAATTTTCCGGTTATTCTTTGACAGGGGCAACCAATTGTTCCAGTTTGAAGCGGATGAAGCCCTTCATCACTTCCAGGCCATTGACAAAGTGGTCATTGTTGTTGATGATGAGGTCGGCATCGTCCATGTAGGGTTTGATGTAGCGCTCAAAGGTGGGCATGACGTGGCGTTCATAGCGGTACAGCACGTCCTCGATGGGGTAATTTCGCTCAATCCGATCCCTTTTGATGCGGCGGATGACCTTCAGGTTTTCTTTGGCGTGGAGGAACACCTTCAGGTCTATCAGTTTTCTCATTTTCTTGAAGTGGAAAACGAAAAGCCCTTCCACCAGAATGACTGGAGCAGGCTTGAAAGTGAGCATTCGGGGTTGCACGTTTTGGTTGTTGAAGGTGTACTCGGGGCGGGTAATGGTTTCACCGGCCATTAGGCGTTTCACGTCCTTTACAAAAGCTTTTTTGTCAATGGAGCGGGGCAGGTCGAAATTGGTGACCCCAGCTTCATCTTTTTGTTGCTCTTCACGGGGCCGGTAAAAATCGTCCTGTGAAATGATGCAGAGTTCTTCTTCAGAAAAGTGGTTGCGCAACTCCCGGATGAAGGTGGTTTTCCCCGATCCACTACCACCCGTGATGCCAATGATGAAGGGTTTTTCCATGCAACTCATTTTGGTGTGCAAAGTTAAGTTTTCGACTTGACTCTGCACCAAACCCTACTCCCTACTCTTTTTAACCACAGAGTTTAGAAGAGTAGCAGTCCCAAACCCTAAGAGATTGTTGAGATTGTTGAGATTGTTGAATTGTTGAGATTGTTGAATTGTTGAGATTGTTGAATTGTTGAGATCGAAAAACCCTACACCCTACTCTCTACTCTCTACTCCCTACTCTCTACTCCCTACTCCCTACTCTCTACTCTCTACTCCCTACTCTCTACTCCCTACTCCCTACTCTATAGATGACCAGTTTTTTCACGACGTGGAGGTCATTTCCTGAGAGGATGAGCTGATAAAGGCCCGGGGGCAGCCTGGAAGTGTCAATAATTACTTCCGGATCAAAACCTTTTTTTTCCAGCCGGTACATGCCATCCATTCCTATCAGGGTTACTGATTGTAGATCAGAGCTTTTGATCACTACATAGTTGCTGGCTGGATTTGGATATATGAGGACCTCGTTGTTTGGATTTTTCAAGGTTGATACATCCGTAGTCATTCCATTTACTTCCGGGCGCATTTCGAGTAGCAGGTTCCAGGCTGGGGTGCCGGATTTTGCGTAGGCACCTCTGAGGTTCCAGCCTTTGGCATTTCCGTCAAAATCTTTGTCAAAATCCTGAAGGTTTACAAATTCTGAAAAATCAATGGCATCCCCCTGCAGGGCGCCTGGAAGGGGGGTCAGGTCCATTCCGGGCAGGGTTGGTGCGGGATTTACGAGGTAATTGCCAGCCTCGGGAAACGGTGCCGTTACATTGTCGGTTTCGGTCACAGTGCCAATGTCAAGCGGGGTGGGGGCAAAAACGGCATTGCCTGAAACGAGCTGGGTGAAAGCCGGGTCCGGGTTTTGAATTTCGATGCCTTCCGATGCTGAGATAATGGTATTGTTGAAGATGAGAACATTTCTGGGTGCAAATCCATTGTGCGGGAAACTGAACAGTGCCCACCCGCCGGGATTCGTGTTTACGAGGACATTGTTGTAAAAGGCATAATTGCCGGTGCCCTGAAACAATCCTTCAATGGGGTTTTGCCACAGGAAATTCCCGTAAATCTCATAGTAATCATTAGAGCCGGGGCCACTGGCCGGGAAGTTGCCCACCAGCAGGTTGGGCCTTGGCGCAGCGGGGTCAAACCCTTCTGCCCGGGAGATGACATTGTAGCGGATGGTGGTTTTACCTTCGGTGGTCATTCCGGGTATGGTTCGCAGGCCTTCATTCTGGTGTTTGATTTGAATGCCGTAGCGTAGCGGGTTGATGACAAGGTTGTATTCAATCAGGCCATTGATGAAGGGGGCGGTACCGTCGGAATTGCCCAGGTACATTCCCAGTCCCGGTGAGAGGAAGGTGTTTTTCCTGATGATCCAGTCCCAGGCAGTGCATTTTGTGCTTATACCTACGGTTAGTGCGGCGCCTCCGTGGTTGATAACCAAAAGGTTCTGTACGGTAATGTGGTGCGCCCAATTGCCGGAGGTTCCCTCGGCCTTCACCGCATCTATGTAGGGGATGTTCTGACCGTCCAGCGTCAGGTTCTGAATGACGAGGTAGGCACAGCGTTCTATGCTGATGGTGTTGCAACAGGCATTGCCGTAAAAGATGGCTGTTTCCGTACCTTCCGGGCCTGTGATCACAATGGGATTGCCTGCTTCTCCGGCGATGTCGTCGAGGTTGAGCCGGTCGTAGTATTCTCCTGCGGTCAGCAACAAGGTGTCACCGGGCTGAAGCTGGGGCAGGAATTGCAGATAGGTGTTCGGTTCGCCAATGTAAGTGCTTGCAAATGTTAATTTTGCGAAGAAGATAAAAGCGAGTGTCAGAAGTGATGCGATTTTGTGCATGCCTGAAAAGTTCTTGTACATATTGATATTTTTACAATTTCCGAAATCCGGACCAACATAATGAATTCCGAACCTTACACCCAAACCCTTTCACCATGAAGTATGTGTTAGCTGTTTTGTTGATGCTTCCGGCAATTATTTTGTCCAGCCAGTCAAAATCCCTCATCAAAAAACACCGGGCACTCAACCAGAAGCAGGGGGCCGAATACGTGAGTCTGGCCCTGGAACTCGTGGACGACCTGTACAAGGAAAAGCTCTACCGCAAGTCGGCCGATCTGGCAGAGCAGGCTTTTAGAAAAGCCAGCGATTTAGAATGGAAAAGTGCCATGGCCGAAGCCCGGTTCAAGCAAGCCCGGTCGGTGGCCCGGCTGCCCCGCAAAGCCAACAAGGTAAAGGCGCTCGGGCTCTTGGAAGAAGGCTTCAGGTTTGCCGAAGGAAATGACCTGAAGCGCAAGATGCTGGAAGCCCAAAGGGTGCTGGCCATGAGCCTTTCTGACGACGAAAAGCTCCAAAAGGTGGAACAGCAACTGGCAGCCCTGAAGGGAAGGCCCAAACGGAGCGGGGGCCTGTTCAGGAGCCGCCGCAAGGCGCTGGAAGCCGAGAAGGACCAACTGGAGCAACAAGTGGAATCACTCAGTTCTGAGCAACAGCAACTGAAGGCCCAACTGGATGCCCGCGAACAGGTGCTGCAAAAGTTGACCGCGGAGCAAATGCGCAAGGAACTGCTGCTGTCTGAACAAGCCCGCCTGCTGGATTCCATGGCCTTTACCAAACTGCTCGATTCACTGGAACTGGCCAACAAAAACATAGAACTGCGGGAGCAGGCCACCCAACTCCAAAAGCTGGATGCTGAGCTGGCCTTGCGCGACAGCCAGCGGAACTTTTACCTGGCGGTGGCCGCGGTCATCTTCCTGTTGTCCATCGGCCTTTTTCTTCGCAACAGGGCCATGAAGCGCTACAACGCCATTCTGGAAGAAAAGAACCGCATCATTGACGAAGAAAAACAGCGTTCGGAATCGCTGCTGCTCAACATCCTTCCGGAAAACGTTGCCGAAGAACTTAAAACACGGGGCACTGCAAAAGCCCGAAGGTTTGAAAATGCCTCGGTGATGTTTCTGGATTTCAAGGGCTTCACCGGCATTGCGAAGAAAATGAGCCCGGAAGAGCTGGTGGACAACCTCCACGAAGCCTTTTCGGCTTTTGATGAGATCGTTGCAAAACACGGCGTGGAAAAGATCAAAACCATCGGCGATGCCTATATGTGTGCTGCCGGACTGGGCGATGACCCGAAAGCTGCCACCCGGAAGATCATTGCGGCAGCGAAAGAAATTCAAGCCTTCCTGAAGGATTGGAATGCAACCCGAAAAGGAAAAGGCCTGCCGCAATTCCACGCCCGCATCGGCATTCACACCGGGCCGGTGGTGGCCGGGGTGGTGGGCAAGCGCAAGTTCGCCTACGACATCTGGGGCGATACGGTGAATGTGGCTGCCCGAATGGAAAGTTCCGGTGAAGCCGGCAAAATCAATATCTCCGCAAAAACGCATGCCCTTTTGAAAAAAGAATTTCAGTTTGAGCAAAGGGGAAAAATAAGGATCAAAAATGCCGGGGAGGTGGAGATGTTCTTTCTGGAGGGGTGAGTGGCCTGAACTCCACTACCTTTCATAGATCAGAAACTCCCCACATTCCTTCCTCAGACTGTACCCCCACTTGTTTGGAGGGAAATGCTCAGATCGGTGCATGATGAGCAGGTCCTGTCCGTTGATCCTGGCAGTTCCGTAACTCACGGGGATGTCCAAAACCGGCCACCAGTTAAAGCTTTCATCCGACAGGACCACTGACTTGCCTTGCAGGTCAGGTAACTGGCAGGCTTTCAGCTTTTCAAACCGGGCATTTACGTCGTAATAATACAGGTGCAGGGGAATGAGCCGGCGGTTGAACCGGGCCGAATACAGGATGCAGGCAATGATGAGCGGCACCAGTATGAGGCGCCATTTGCTTTTCAGAAGCCCTGCAAAAGCGGCCAACGCAAGGACCCAAAACAACCAGCCGTGGGCAATGAACACCCGGTAGAAGGGGGCTTTTCGCATCAGGATGACCATCAGCACGGTGGTGAGGAAAATCCCCGTGCCCACGAGGGCCAGTTCCCGCTGCCGTTTTCCGGAACGGAACAAAACAACCAGCGCCACCGGCAATATGGCAGGCGCCAGCCATTCGGTCCAGGGCAGCGGCAACCATTCCGTGAACAGGCCGGCCAGGTAGTTTTGCTGTTGCAGTTGATGGAGGAAGGCCAGCGTTCCATCCGCCGAGGGCTGAACGTAGGGGTTGGAAGTGATGGCACCAGCCCCCGAAAAAGTCAGAAGAGGCAGGTAAAAGATCAGTGCCAGTGCCCCGGCTGAGGCGTTGGCGAACACCCAATGCCGGAGAGCCGCCTTGTTGCCCGCTGCGATCATGAGTCCGCCGGCAAACAGCCCGGCCCACCAGAACAGAAACGCCGGTTGCGTGAACAAGCCCAATGCAATGGCGACAGTGAAAGTCCGGGAAGCTTCACCCCCTTCTCCGTCCAGTGACCTCCACATGGCCAACAGGCTGACCATGGCCAGCAGCAGCATCAGCTCGTAGCCCCGTGCCTGCCCCGACCAGCCCCAGATGGGAAACTGAACTGCTACCAGTATGGTAAACAACAGGCTTTGCCAACGCCTGCCGTTCAGTTTTACGAAGAGAATGAAAGTCAAAATAAGTACACCCATGAAGGCGAAAACGGAAATCAGCCGGCCGCTAAAAACCAGGTCTTCGGTTGCGAAGGAGAAAAGGCCGTTGAGCAGGTTGAAGAAAACGTGGTTGTTGGGCAGCGGGTAGTACGAGGCCGTCTGAAACGCCGGCAAATCAGCCAGGGCAATGGCCGAAAATACCTCGTCGGAACTGTAATGCGACTGCGACCAGGCTTTGGCAGCCAGTGCCCCACCGGTCAGCAAAACCAAGCTCAATGGCAGCAAAAGGGAGCGGTCAAAACGGTGCTTGAGCTGGGGGGAGGGCATCTGCCGCAACCATTGCCGGCTCAGAAAGACGGAGGCCGCCAATGCCAGCCCGCACCACCAGTTGCCCTGTTTTTTTTATTCCTTCGGTAAAAAAATTGCCCCACGCTCCGGCTTTGTAAAAGGCGGGGTTGAGGTCCAGGTAGAACTGCGCCAACCCGGCATGGCTGCGGGTCCAGTACCACAGGCAGTACGCGAGTACAAGCACCGCCGGGATGACAGGCAAAATCCTGCTGATCTGAAGTTGTTTGTTTTCTATGGCCGACATTTGGGCCTAAAGATGCATCATCGTGTGTTTTTTTTTTGTTGAAAATGTTGAATTGTTGATTTGTTGAAGGTCGTGAGCTTTTGCTCACG
>JALWSS010000046.1:4899-7848 GCA_026993525.1 Saprospiraceae bacterium | reverse complement strand
CCGCTTACCGCTTACCGCTTACCGCTTACCGCTTACCGCTTAGGCCGTAACCTCGCTTTTTCGGTAGTGTTTTTAACCGCCTTGACAATGCTGACCGGATGTGCCACAGACCACGACCCAATCGTTCCCGAAGGAAAACCCATCTCCAAGCTCCGACAGGAGATGAAAGAACTTGCCAAATCCGTCTCTGCTGAGCTAAAATCACAACATCCTGCCAACACAAGAGATGGAAACCGCAGTGAGACTTGTAATTGTAGTTATGAGATTTTGAGTGCTACTCATGCTACACCCCCTGAAAATGCTGGAGTGGAGGTTGATTTTTTTTCAACATCCGAGTGTACGCCCAACAACCCATTCGATTGTAGTTATTTCTCTGCCTTTTATTTTTCTCCGGAAATATGCGGATCATTTCCTTTACCAGCAAATTGTTATGATTTTTGGCAGACCTATCCACCCAACGGCAGTTTTCAATTTAATTGTTCCATCCCGGAGTATTCGCAATTTGATGTAGTATTAAATTCAGCCTGGTTCAATCCATGTCCCAATGGCGATTACCTTTATTCATCAATTGTATATCGGATAGTATGCGTTGAAACTTGCGATGAATATTGGTACCTGGCCTATTCAAATCCGGATACCCTGGTTTTTGACCCTGCGGTTTACGGGCAAACCGGTGATCCCAGAGATTGGATTTCTTTGGTTACATTGACAGAATGTGGGTGTAAACCAGAAATAGGGAGCAATGTTGTTCAATAGTCGTTTTATAAAATGGTAGCTTGAATTGCAAACGCAAATTCAAGCTACCATTTTATGAAGATTGTTATGTCCCTATGGCTAAGCAGTTATTTGTTGGGTATCTGTCAAAAGAATATAAAATGAAACCTGGAATGAACACTGATACAAAGTTGTTTAGGTCCGCTATGCTATGTGTAGCATCCTTGTTTGCGTTTGTTTTCACCATTGAGACAATCCAGGCTCAAGACACTTCTTTTCAATTGGCACTCGATGATGACATAACCAGTTTTGGCAGTAAGATATACATCAGTCAAGATGGAGAAGAAATGTATCTATTACACAGATTTGGAAGTAATGGATTGGGTTGGGGGTTTAATTTAATCCCATTGAAGGATACTATGGCTGGAAATTTTGTTTCCTATGAGATAGGTGACAATATGCAATATTCAGCAATACACGCAAAAAACTACTATCTTGATAAGGGTAATCTCATTGTGGCCTTGGGGCCCGTATCTTCTCCACTTAGCGGTGCTTTCCTGAAAGTAAATTTGAAAGATGGAATTGCCTTGATGAAAAGGTTTCCGGCTGAAGCCTCATTGGCCGGTTCACATGATGGTCAGTCAATTTTTTTTGCGGCTCCATTCAGTCAATACTCAACCCCGGTTGGATACCAGAAAGGTATTCAATTTGGACAGGCAGATTTTGACCTGAATATTCAGTGGATAAGGTCATTCGAGATAAACAGTTTACTGATTGATAGTGTGGAAGCCGTTGGCCTTCCAAAATTGGTTACTCATTCGTCTGGATTTTATTACTGTCTTGTGAATATTTATGATGGTTTTAATTTGTATCCTTGTGTCGTCAAGTTTGATTCAGATGGGAATGTCATACATGGGGAGTTGGTGGAAGGTAATGATAATTATGTTGACATAAAAGCTGCTTCCGATGGAGTTTATCTGGTTGGCAGTATTGATACTGTAATGACCGACGAAAAATCAAACAAGCACCTTTTGTTGTCAAAACTGGATTTGGATTTGAATCCCCTGTGGTCAAAGATATATTTTGCTGAATCATTTAAGATGAGAGAAGCCTCTTTCAGCTTGACAGATGGCACTTATCCGGTAGTTGCTTATTCAACATTTGGTTATTTCCCTACAATACTTGCAAGACTCGATCAGGAAGGGAATATTACAGAGCAAAAAGGTTACCCATTGTATTCGCCACTCATAGATGCTTTGCCCGACGGAAGTTTGGTGCAATTGTCAGTTTTGTGGAATCAGGGGTACTTGCAAACAATAGTTTCAAAAACCAGGTCTGATGGCAGCATCGATGGCTGTCCTGTTTTTCCAACCTGCCTGAATTATATTTCCCGCTCTTTGGATAGTTCTCCACTTTCATTTTCAGAAGTTCAGGTAGGATTCAGCTATACTGAAATGGAGGAATTGGAAATTGACAGTACACCTGTGGTTTTGAATGATTATTGTGATATCCCATTGCCGCCTTCAGGAGAGTTCCTGGTTCAGGATACTATTTGCCTTTCTCAACCCATTGTGGCATCAGGGCAGCAGAATATCAATGCACATGGAATAAAATGGAATTTAGTTGGTCCCGGCCTTGATACGACATGGCTTGATTCTCAGTCGGTATATTTTGTGCCAGATGTTCCGGGAACTTACATGCTTACCCAGACAGTTTGGTATCTTGGATGCAGTGTTTCCGAAACTTCAACAGTAACAGTTCTACCACCCCTGTCAACTGAATTGCCTTTTCAGAGCAAGTTTTGTAATCCTCCGGGAACTATCAGTTTATTTGCAACTCGCCCCCTCACCAACCTCACCTGGAGCACAGGCGACACAACTGCTGCAATAAACATTTTACAAGGTGGTCATTATTCGGTCACAGCCACGGATGGTTACTGCACTGCCACCGACAGCATCGATGTCGTTTTTGTTTCAGAAACGCTTGGGGGGCAGCCACCGCTGGAATTACCACCGGACACAACCGTATGTCGACAACACCTGCCATACATGCTCTCACCACAGAGCAGCTTTACGGATTCATTTCTGGTAAATGGTCGCTTGCATGTAAATTCCCCTGCAGCGCTGTCCCGGCCGGGGGACTACGAAGTGGTTGCGCTCATCGAGGGGTGTGCCTTTCCCGACACCTTCCGGCTCGACACCAGCGCCTGCCACGTCAAGGTGTATTTCCCCAATG
>JALWSS010000046.1:0-4889 GCA_026993525.1 Saprospiraceae bacterium | reverse complement strand
GTTTGCGGCACCACGGTGAGGCTGCGAAAATAGAATGGGATGGCCGGGGAGCCCCTCCCGGCACTTACGTTGCGAAGCTGAAGTTTAAAAATTTACTGACTGGACTCGTTGAGACCCGGGAAGCCGGATTTACTTTGATGCGATAAGACGGTCCGTCTTCCCGGTGTTTGGCACGAGGTTGTGTCGTCACTTTCAATTAAACAAATTGTCATAATTACCGCTGCTGTCGCTTCTTTCCTGCTTTTCGGGTTTGGCGTCGAAGCTACTCAGGTCGAGGGTGTCGGAGGAGGTCCGGGAAGCGGGTTGGAGCAGCATAAGGGTGCTTTCCTTTTCCCATTTCTCGAGCATTTTCAGTCCTTCTTCCTGGAACACGCCCTGTTGCAGGTCTATGGTGTCCATGAGGTTGGCGGAGACCTCCATGAAGCGCTCCATTTCCCCGATTTTGTTGGCCACGTCGTCGGCAATGTTTTCCAGGGCCATGTCGAACATGGCGCGCTTGTCCGGATCGCCGGAGATAACGCTCATGGCTGATTTCATGGCGGAGTGGCTGGTGCGGATGATCTTGCGCTCCTGTTCTTTCATCTTCACCTGGTCGCGGGTGTCTTCCAGCAGTATTTCGGAGTTTTTGTACATCTTGTCCAGGATGCGGTAGAGGATTTGCATTTTATTGAACAGTTCCTGGTACTTCTCATTGGAGTCCTGCATCCGGGCGGCTTTGCGGGTGGCCAGCACCACCTGGCTTTCGTTGTTCTGCTTTTTGGCCACACTGGCCAGCTTCAGGTTGTTGTCAATTTCCTCCTTGTTGTTTTTGATGAGGGTTTCCAGCTTGCGCATCTGGCCTTTCAGGTTGCCAATTTGCTTGCTCATTTTGGCCAGGTTGTTCTCCAGGTCTTCTACATAGCTTTTCAGAATGCCGATGGGGTCAATCTGGACAAAGACGCCGGTGATCCAGCGCATGGCACTTTTGTACATGTACCACAGCAGGTTGCGCATTTTGGGATCAACGATGACGTACACGATGGCTGCCAGCGCCATCAGCATCAGGGCCAGGTACAGGGTGTTGGCCGCCAGGCCTAACAAAACAGGCATGAAGGTGTACAGGAGGTAACCGCCACCAACGAGCAATGCAATGAGGAAAATGGCCCCGGTGATACCTTCGGGCCTTTTCCAGAACGACTTCTTTTGCTGGAGACTGGGAGGTGCTATGTCGGACATTGTTGTAATTTTTTTGTGACTGAAACAAACGATGGAACGGGCCGAAATTAAGTCATTTCAGCTTGTCCGGGGAATCCGCACGTCGGAATTTAAGACGAGTACAAGAAGCAAGGGGATGAATGTGCTGCTGCCTGTCAGCGATACACCTCGTTGCGGTTGGCTTTGAGGGTGTTGAGCAGCAGTGAGGTCACCGTCATCGGACCCACACCTCCGGGCACGGGCGTGATGAAGCTGCATTTCGGTGCCACTTCGTCAAATGCCACATCGCCGACGAGCTTGTAGCCTCTTGGCCGGTCGGGGGCCTCCACCCGGTTGATACCCACGTCTATCACAACGGCACCTTCTTTCACCATGTCACCTTTCACAAATTCCGGAATGCCAATGGCAGCGATGATGATGTCAGCCTCCCGGGCAAAAGCCGGCAGGTCTTTGGTGCGGCTGTGGGTGAGGGTGACGGTGCAGTTGCCGGTTTTGGATTTGCGGGAGAGCAAAATGCTCATCGGTGTGCCAACGATGTTGCTGCGCCCGATCACGACAGCGTGTTTCCCGGAGGTTTCAATGCCATACCTTTCCAACATCGTCAGAATGCCAAAGGGAGTGGCAGGCAGGTAGCAGGGCAGTCCCAGCGCCATCCGGCCAACGTTTACAGGATGGAAGCCGTCCACGTCTTTTCGGGGATCGATGGCCAGGGTGATCCTTTCTTCGTTGATGTGCTTCGGCAAGGGCAACTGCACGATGAAACCATCGATGTCGTCGTCGTCGTTCAGTTTGTGAACCAGTTCAAGCACTTCTTCTTCGGTAATGTCGGCCGGTCGCTTTAGCAGGGTTGATTTGAAGCCGACCTTCTCGCAGGAGCGCACTTTGTTGCGCACATAAACCGCCGAGGCAGGGTCTTCACCCACCAACACTGCCGCCAGATGGGGAACCTTGTTGCCGGAGGCTTTGATCTTCTCAACCTCTGCGGCGATCTCTTCTTTAATGGTTGCAGAAAGGGCTTTGCCGTCAATCAGTGTCATTTGTTCCGGGTTTGTTGATGTGAGTATTGGTATTCATTTCACTGGGCCCGCAGCCCGAAGTACCCCTTTGGTCGGGGAGCGGCTAAGTTACCAAAATTGTATCCCTGCCAACGGGTCGGGGAAATGACTTAGGTCAATGATAGGAGGAACCGAGGAATTGAGGAATTGATCCCGACATTCGTCGGGAGAGGAATCGAGGAAACCATGTCATATTCCAAAGAGCCGCAGCTACCTAAACTCCGCCGAAGGCGGACTAAACCAACCGAAGGTTTTTAAACTCGCCGCAGGCGACTAAACTCGCCACAGGCGACTAAACTCGCCACAGGCGACTAAACCTTAGAAACACCTGATTGGGTATTTTCCGGGGATTTCACCGGGTTGAACTTCAATGGCAGCATGCAGTTTGCGACGGAGAAAAAGAGGAATCCCTCGTTCTTACCGGTAACTCCCAAAAGGTTGTTGATGGTTTTGAGAAGGTAATACACCTGGTTGCGGTATTTCCCTGTTTTGCTGGCCGGAGATTCATCCAGGGCAAGGAACAGCCGCGAGCAAACCACTATCCAATTGGTATAGGCCCGGTCGTTGAGGTCGTGGTGTTTTTGGATGAGTTCCCAAAGGGCAGTGTGGTAGGCTTCCAGGTCGGCACTGTGAATGGCGAGGAGCCTTTTGTAGCCGGCTTGCAGGTTGTGAACATCCGTGGTGGTGAGCGACTGATCGTTCAGCCATTGCTTGTAAGCCCAGGCGTTGAATTTCCCGACTTCTTCCAGGTTGGTGCCGGAGGCATACATGAGGCCAAAATGCAATTTGGTTGCAAGGTTCTGGGCTTCTTCACGGGCATTGAAGGCGCCACGGGTTTTAAAATAATTCAGTGCGATGGCAGATGCCTCCTGCAAAAGTTGCGTCACTGCATCCAGTTCCAGAAATCTTGGGAAGGACCTCTCGATGTCGTTGTAGGGGAGGAAGGTCAGGCTGTTGTTGGGCAGCCATTTGTTTTCCGAAGGAAAGACATTTGGATAACTGGGCTCCAATCGCATGGAGGGTTTGGAAGAAAAATAGTGATCGAAGTGATCGCGGATATGCGGTTTCAGAATGGTCTCGAGAATTTTTACCTCTCCTTTGAAATGCAGGCGGATGTGGGGGCCTCGGTTCCAATGGCGGGAAAAGAAAAAATTGGAAGCGATACCGGCCTGGAGGGTTACATCGGTGAGCGGTTTTACAGCCTCGGCCAGGAACTCTTCCCAGGGTTCGTTGTAGAAAAGGCAGGTGGTAAGCCACCGGGGTGTTTGGGTGTTCGTCATAGTATCACAGTTCTTGTCTTTCATGGGTTGCAGCCCTCTTTTTGCAAATACCCGGCCAATGCAAGCGCAAGCGGCATTTTACATGATATTTTTTTTGCAATTGTTGTGCCGTGTTTTTCAACACATCGGGTTGTTTGTTCATTGAAAAGAAAAAAGCCTTCCCGTCGATATACGTCGGAAAGGCTTCAGGGATGCAGTTATGTACTAAAAAAGGCGTTATTCTTTGCCTTTCACTTCTTCAAATTCTACATCTGTAACGTCTTCACTGCCACTGTCAGAGCCACCTTCACCGGCCTGGTCACCGGCATCAGCGCCAGCCTGTTGCTGTTCCTGGGCTGCCTGGTAGATTTCCTGGCTGGCGGCTTGCCAGGCGGTGTTGAGTGCGGCGGTAGCGCTTTCGATCTTGTCGAGGTCCTCGGCTTTGTGGGCCTCTTTCAGGTCGTTCAGTGCCGTGTCAATGGCAGTGCGCTTTTCTTCCGGGATCTTGTCGCCGTAGTCATTCAGTTGCTTTTCGGTCTGGAAGATCAGCGAGTCGGCGGCATTGAGTTTCTCAATGCGTTCGCGGGCCTGGCGGTCGGCTTCGGCGTTGGCTTCAGCCTCGCGCTTCATCTTCTCAATTTCCTCCTTCGACAGACCGGTGCTGGCCTCTATGCGGATATCCTGTTTCTTGCCGGTGCCTTTGTCAATGGCGGTCACGTGCAGGATACCGTTGGCGTCAATGTCGAAAGTGACTTCGATTTGAGGCACACCACGGGGTGCCGGTGGAATGCCGTCGAGGATGAAGCGGCCTACCGAACGGTTGTCTTTGGCCAGCGGCCGTTCACCTTGCAGTACGTGTATCTCTACCGAGGGCTGGTTGTCAGCAGCCGTTGAGTAGATCTTGGATTTTTTCGTCGGAATGGTCGTATTGGCTTCGATCACTGTGTCCATTACACCTCCGAGGGTTTCGATACCCAAAGAGAGCGGCGTAACGTCGAGCAGCAATACGCCTTTGGTTTCGCCGGTGAGCACACCACCCTGGATAGCTGCGCCGATGGCAACTACCTCATCCGGGTTCACACCTTTGTGCGGTTTCTTGCCGAAGAACTCCTCGACAACCTGCTGGATGCGTGGGATGCGGGTAGAACCACCAACGAGGATGATTTCGTCAATGTCGCTGGTCTTGAGGTTGGCATCCTGAAGGGCCTTGCGGCAAGGCTCGATGGTGCGCTGCACGAGGTCGTCAACCAGTTGCTCAAATTTAGCCCGTGTCAGTTTCTGAACCAGGTGCTTGGGCACTCCGTCAACGGCGGTGATGTACGGCAGGTTGATCTCCGTTTCAGAAGAAGCGGACAACTCGATCTTGGCTTTTTCTGCCGCT
>JALWSS010000045.1 GCA_026993525.1 Saprospiraceae bacterium | reverse complement strand
CGCACCAGAGTTGGGGAAAGCCTCCAGGGAGTTGCAGAACCGGCTTGGGTGCAGCGCCTGCCTCATTACGCTTTCTGACAAGGGGGCCTGGTTCCGGAATGAAGATGTGGAAGGCATTTTTCCGACGGTAAAGAGAAATGTGGCCGATGTGAGCGGCGCCGGCGACACGGTGATTGCTGCCGCAGCCCTCGGTCTGGCCGCCGGATTGCCGGGTGAAATGGTCGTCCGGCTCGCCAATATGGCCGGCAGCCAGGTGGTGGAGCAGGTGGGAGTTGTGCCGGTGAACCAGGATCAATTGCTGGGGGAAATGAAAAAGTTGAGTTCCCTTTTGCCCGATGGACTGTGACAAGGCAACAATCCAATCTTTCCGGGAGCCCACGGTACCAATGATTCTGATTAGCGACGTCTGAAACCGGGGCGCATGTTTGGCATGGCACCGCCGCCGCCAAAACCGGGAGTCTTGGTCAGTTTGTGCATCATCTTGCGCATCTGGTTAAACTGTTTGATGAACATATTGACCTGGTCCAGGCTCACTCCGGCCCCACGGGCGATGCGCTTTTTGCGGCTCATGTTGAGCACTTCCGGATTTTCTCGCTCATTTGGCGTCATCGAATAGATCATGGCCTCGATGTGGGCCAGCCGGCGCTCGTCAATCTCCACATCTTTCAGGGCCTTGCCCATGCCCGGGATCATGGAGATGAGGCTTTTCATATCGCCCATCTTTTTGATCTGGCGCATCTGGCTGAGGAAATCGTTGAAGTCGAATTTGTTTTTGCGGATCTTTTTCTCCAGCCGCTTGGCTTCCTCTTCGTCAAATTGTTCCTGGGCCTTTTCAACCAGCGAAACTATATCACCCATACCGAGGATTCGCTGGGCCATCCGATCGGGGTGAAAGACGTCGAGGGTGTCGGGTTTTTCCCCCATGCTGACAAACTTGATAGGCTTGCCAACGGTGTATTTGATGGAAAGGGCTGCACCGCCCCGTGTGTCACCGTCCAGTTTGGTCAGCACCACCCCGTCGAAGTTGAGTCGGTCGTTGAAAGCCTTGGCCGTGTTCACCGCATCCTGACCGGTCATGGAGTCCACCACAAAAAGTGTTTCATCCGGTTGGAGGGCTTCCTTGAGCGATGAGATTTCGTTCATCATCTCCTCGTCCACGGCCAGGCGGCCGGCAGTATCCACGATGACCACATCGTGCTTGTTTTGCTGGGCAAAGGCGATGGCTTTGGCTGCAATTTCAACGGGGTTCTTGTTGCCTTCTTCTTTGTAAACCGGCACCCCGATTTGCTCCCCGAGGACGGTGATCTGATCAATGGCGGCGGGGCGGTAAACGTCGCAGGCCACCAGCAGGGGCTTCTTTTTCTTTTTGTTCTTCAGAAAATTGGCCAGCTTGCCGGAGAAGGTCGTTTTACCCGAACCCTGCAAACCGGCAATGAGAACTACCGAAGGGCTGCCTTTCAAATTGATGCCGGCAGCCTGACCACCCATCAGTTCGGTCAGCTCATCCTGAACAATTTTGACCATCAACTGACCCGGCTTGACGGATTTCAGCACGTTTTCGGTGCCCAGTGCTTTTTCTTTTACCCTTTCGGTAAATTGCTTCGCAATGGCGTAGTTCACGTCGGCGCTCACCAGGGCACGGCGTATTTCCTTGATGCTTTCCGCAACGTTCAGCTCGGTCAGCTTGCGCTCACCGGTAAATGACTTAAACGCTAATTCAAGGCGATCTGAAAGGCTATCGAACATGGTGTTTTATGTTTTTGGAGCCTGCCCAGTCCGGCTGGCCAGACGGGCTGCCTGCCTGGCAGCAGACAGGGCGGCAGACAGGGTTTATTGAGGATTATGACCCCGATATTCATCGGGGATGAAGGATTATGAAGGTTTAGTGTCAACTTCTCTCAACTCCCGATCCCGAACCCGAATCCCGAA
>JALWSS010000044.1 GCA_026993525.1 Saprospiraceae bacterium | reverse complement strand
GTTTGAAACTACCTCCTGACATTACAACGCTCTCCCAAAGGTTCCAGATTTCAGAGAACCCAATGCTGACCTCTATCTCTGAGCACGATGCGCTTACTTCCATTGGTTTGTTCTTAGTATTGAACGACATCCCAAAACCGACCCTGCCAGCCTTCCCCAATCTCAAAACAATTGAAAAGGGTTTGGTCATTTGGAACAATCCCAACATAACGGCTATTCCTCCTTTTGCTAGCCTGACCTCCATCAATGGAGGCAATTTCCAATTCGGTCAAAACCCCCAATTACAGGCCATCGACCTATCGCACGTCTCTGCACCGAACTTGACCGATGTCTGGGTAC
Organism: Saprospiraceae bacterium; assembly: GCA_026993525.1. Taxonomy (GTDB): domain Bacteria; phylum Bacteroidota; class Bacteroidia; order Chitinophagales; family Saprospiraceae; genus UBA6168. The sequence continues at coordinate 27,031 of JALWSS010000044.1, read as the reverse complement.
AGGGCAATTCTGTATTGACCAGCCTCGACTTGCCCTCTGATATTGCAACGCTCATCAAAAGGTTCCAGATTTCAGACAACCCCTTGTTGGCACACCTCTCGGAGCATAGTGCGCTCACGTCCATTGGTTGGTATTTAGAGATAAGTCATACTGTAGCTTGTACATTGCCCAATTTCCCTAACCTGGCTTCCATAGGCACAAGTTTGGTTATTTTCGGCAATTCAAATATTTCTTCCTTACCAACTTTTTCTAATGCCACTGTAATAAATGGTCTTATAGCTATTCAAAATAACTCAGCTTTAAGCTATTGTTCAGTCCAAGCTGTTTGCAATTACCTACAGGGAAATGGAACTGTGCTAATATCTGGCAACACCGGAGATTGCGAAGATGAGGTAGCTGTTGTATCCGCCTGCAATCTAAATCTTCCGTATCCCTCCGGCGACCAAGACGGCGACGGCTTCACTACTTGCGAAGGAGATTGCGATGATAATGATGCTTCGGTCTTTCCAAATGCCCCAGAACTCTGCGACGGCATTGACAACGACTGCGACGGGCTGATAGATGAGGATGTCCCTGTTGTCAGCATCACCCAGGAAAGCGTGCCCAACTTCTGTCAAGGTGTCGCCGTATTGACCGCCGACGTGAGCAACCCCGTTCCACCCCTGACCTATGCCTGGTGGGGAGGTTTGGGCAGCGATGCCTCGGTGTTGACTCAAAGCAACGGTATTTTCGATGTCACCGTGACCGACGGACATAGTTGTACAGGAACCGCTTCAATTACCGTCAACGTCACGGTTTCGGATGTGCTTTCCGGTTATGTATTAATCGCAGAGGAGGAGATCGAGCTGGAAGAATCAACGGTTTCGGGCGGGGGCGTCGGTGTCATGGACGATGATGGCGAGGCCGAGGTCAAGGACAACTCTACCGTCACCACCTTCGTCAAGGCAGACGAGATAGAGGTGGAGGATAGCTATGTGGCCCAGGAGATAGAGGCCCCTGCCGGTGTGGCACTGCCCCCGTTCAGGGACAACCCGAACCCCGGCAACAACGACATCACCGTGGGGGAAAACCAGACCGTGACCCTGACGGGCAGCAGTTACGGCAAGATAGAGGTGAAGAAGAACGGCACGCTCATCTTCGATTCACCGGAAGTATATGTCAAAGAGTTGGAGACGAAAGAAGGCGCCACCATTGACTTTCTTCAGGACGCCGAGATCATCGTGAACAAGGACATCGAGATTGGCAAAGGCAACCTGATAAACCCGGCGCTGCAGACGGTGGTATTCTATTCGGGCGAAAAGGTGGAGGTCAAAGAGGGGACGGACTTCCATGGCAATGTTTACTCGCAAAAGGAAATCGAGGCAAAGGGCAAGTCTGGGGACCGCACGACGATGACGGGCCTGTTCATCAGTCTAGAAGAGATCGGGTCGGAGGGCTATGTTGACTGGAACTGGAGTCAGGGCTGCGGCCTCAACCTGGTGCCCCCGGCGAACGCCATGGCGCCCCCCGTGGCAGGTGCCGGCCTGCCCCAGGCCATGGGGAAGGGTCTGGGGCTGTACCCGAACCCGGCCAGCAATACGATAAATCTCGACCTGCGCAACTACATTGAACAGGAACTCTCGATTTCCATCTATAACCACCTCGGCCAGCAGGTACTGTACCTGCCAGAGCAAAAGGTTTACGACCCGGTATTGAGCATAGACCTCACCGAGCGACTGTTACCCGATGGTATCTACCTGCTCTCCGTCCGGACGGCGGACGGGCAGCAGGCGAAGCAGTTTGTGATTTCCAGATAAACTTCAAATGTGGAGCAGGCAAATCTGTTGTCCAATGGTTTGCTTGTTCCACTTCTTTAGGCCGCAGCCGAATAGCCTGTCCGCCGGATGCGTTCGGGGCGAACAGAGTAGGTAGAATCTTTAGACACATTATCCATGAAACAATTCACAATTTTTCTCATTTCAGTTCTTTCACTTTTTGATGGAATACTGCACGCCCAGTGGGCACAGATAGGAGCCAATCTCAATGGTGAAGCAACAGAAGACTACTATGGATCATCCCTGGCAATAACACCCGATGGCAACCGCATTGCCATTGGCGCTATATTGAATGACGGAAATGGCTCAAAATCCGGTCATGTTCGCGTTTTTGAAATTAGCGGGGGGAGCTGGAATCAACTAGGTTCCGATATTGATGGTGCTGCGGCTGGAAGTTTTTCAGGTTTCTCCGTAGCCCTGTCATCAGATGGTTCAAGGCTGGCCATTGGGGCAATCTTGCATGGAGGAAAGGGCCAGGTTAGAATATTTGACTGGGATGGAAATAACTGGATATTAAATACATCCATAGATGGTGAAAATACTGGTGACAAGTTTGGATATTCGGTATCTCTTTCCGATGACGGAAAACGCCTGGCTGCCGGATCAGTTTGGAACGACGGAAACGGATCGGATGCAGGTAGCGTAAGAGTTTTTGAAGAAAATGGGGCTAATTGGACGCAATTGGGAAGTAATATTGAAGGTGTGGCAGCAGGTGACAATTTTGGATTCTCAGTCAGCCTCTCTTCCGATGGAAAAAGGCTGGCTGTTGGAGCACCACTCAATGGGGATGCCGGGAACTTTGCCGGACAAGTACAGGTGTTTGATGAAACAGGTGGGAATTGGAATCAAAATACCACCATCAATGGTAAAAGCGGTGGAGATCATGCCGGGGCCGCTATAAGTCTCTCTTCCGATGGAAAAAGGCTGGCTATTGGAGCACGATACAATGGGGATGGTGGTTACCAGGCTGGGCATGTTCGTATATTCTATGAAATTGGAAATAATTGGGTTTTACAAGCCAGCATAAACGGTGAAGGGATTAGTGATCAATCCGGCAACTCTGTTGACTTTTCTCCATCTGGAAAACTGCTGGCAATCGGTGCATACTACAATAACAATGCAAATGGTACTGATGCAGGCCATGTTCGGGTATTTTATGAAAATGGAGGAACCTGGCAACAACTTGGAGGAGATATTGATGGTACTGCACCCAATGACCAATCGGGCTACGCCATTGCCATATCTTCTGAATGTTCCGGGTTGGCAATCGGAGCACGCTTGAATGACGACAATGGCTTTAATGCCGGCCAGGTCCGTGTTTTTAAACTGACTCTGGACTCAGACGGCGACGGATACACTACTTGCAATGGCGACTGTGATGACAGTGACCCCAATGTCTATCCCGGTGCCCCGGAAATATGTGATGGCAAAGACAATGACTGTGACGGCATCACCGATGGGGGAGTCATTGTACTTCAACCAGATGGAAATGATGGAAAGGATGCATTTGTTCATGGTGAACCCAGTAGGCAATTGAATAACCAAGCGACTCATCCTAATTTTTATGCTTTGGCCTGGACCTGGAGCGGAAGCCCGGGTGCAATCCGTGAATACTTTGATTTCGACATACCAACTATACCATGTGGAGCTTCTATAGATTCAGCTGTACTCGACTTGAGCGTCGCTTCGTCGGGGGGGAATTGGTGCTTAAGTGGTAGCAATGCTTCAAAGTTGCAAGCGGTGGCAGCTCCCTGGGATGAAAACACCATAAACTGGGTTAACCAACCTGGTGGGACAGGAACCCCTGAGCTATATCCAGCCCATTGTTCTGAATCTGATCTTTCTCTGGATGTAACCAACTTAGTGGATGAGTTTTCACCTAATGGAAATGGTTTGGTTTGGTCCTTGCAAAATGAGGCATATTACAGAGCATTGAGCTTTTATTCTTCAGATGCTCCGGACTCTACAAAGAGGCCTAAGTTAACCATAACCTGGTCCTTTGACTATCAATGGTGGTACCATGATATCGATGGCGACGGTTATGGAAATATATCAGATTCGCTCTATACCTGTTGCCCGCCGCCAGGTTATGTTACTGACTATACAGATTGCGATGACAACGATTCAAGCGTTTTCCCCGGCGCCCCGGAAATCTGTGATGGCAAAGACAACGACTGCGACGGACTGGTTGATTCAGCTGATCCAAACTACATTGACAATACACCGCCAACAGTTTTTTGCCTTAATCCGACGATTAGCCTGGATAATAATGGGCAGGCAAGCATTTCGGTCAGTGATGTATTTGATGCAGCGAACTCAACCGATAATTGTGGTACCGTATATCCTGTTTTTGCTACACCGACCAGTTTTTCCTGTGTTGACATTGGCACCAGCCAGGTAACTGTACAAGCCATTGATTTGGCTGGCAATACTGCTATTTGCACAGCATCCGTAACGATTTCGGATTCAGACCCTCCGGTTGTGGTATGCAAAAACACAAGCGTAACCCTGAACTCTCAAGGTCAGGCCAGTATTCAACCCATTGAGGTTTTTGACAGTGCATCTGACAATTGTGGAAACTTTAGTTTGGTCAGTGTATCTCCCAGTAATATTGATTGTTCCAATCAGGGCAGCAATTCAGTTACACTCACAGTTTCAGATGGAAATGGCAACAGTGGAACGTGTACTGCCGTCGTCAATGTATTTGACAACTTGGACCCCATCGCTATTTGCAATAATATCGTAGTCGCACTAGATGCAACCGGGCAGGCGTCAATTTTGCCAAATAACATTGACGGAGGGTCCGTTGATAATTGTGGCATTGCCTCTTTAAGCATCAGTCAAAGCATTTTTGATTGCAGCAATGCAGGTGTTAATAATGTGACATTGACCGTACAGGATAACAGTGGCAACACCTCTTCATGTACCGCAACGGTTACCATCCAGGATGTAACTCCACCAAATGCCGTTTGTCAAAATTTCACAACAGACCTTGATCCCAATGGCACCTATACACTTTCGCCTGTTTCCATTGACAATGGTTCATCTGACAATTGCACCAGCCTGAATCTATCAGTGAGTCCATCCGGTTTTGACTGTAGTCATATAGGATCCAATCCGGTAACGCTTACGGCTGACGATGGCAATGGCAATACAAGCACTTGTTCTGCAACTCTAACCATCAATCCATTCATTACGATTTCGGGTATTACTGCAACAGATGAAAGCTGTGCCAATGCAGGCGATGGAACAATCACAATAAATGCCTCTGCAATTGGCGGAACGCTTTTGTATTCGATGAATGGTGGCGCTAGTTATCAGGGGAGCAATATTTTTACAAATCTGAGTTTTGGCTCCTATTCTATTCAAGTGTTAGCTCAGGGAACGGGATGCACAGCCACCGGCTCTGCAACCATCAATCCCGGCCCTTCGCCCACCACCTGGTACAAAGACCTTGACGGAGACGGCTACACAGATGGCATCACCCAGGTTACTTGCGGCCAGCCGGCCGGCTATGTGGCCAGTGCATTGCCCGGTGATTGCAACGACAACGATGCAACTGTGAATCCCGGCGCAGCAGAAGCCTGCAACGGCATTGACGATAACTGTGATGGAAACATTCCGGCCAATGAGGCTGACAGCGACGCAGACGGATATCGGATCTGCGATGGAGATTGCAATGACAACGATCCTGCTGTCAGCCCTGGTGCTGCTGAAATTTGCAACGGCATTGACGACAATTGCAATGGCCAGGTGGACGAAGGTAATCCTCCCGCCAATCAGGTGTATGTAGGTAATGCCATCTTCACTTCACAAGCAGCCGTGAACAACTTCTCGCAGTGTTATTACAAGATTCAGGGCAGCCTTACTATCCAGGGCATCAACATTAACTCATTGGCCAACCTGAGCAACCTGCAGGAAGTTACCGGCAGTGTAACCATCCAGGTGACCAGTCTGCCCAACCTGAGTGGCCTGGATCAACTGGCCACTATCGGCGGTTCCTTGACAATCAAGTTAAACAACTACGGATCAAAGCTGACCAGTCTTACAGGCCTGGACAACCTGACCAGCATCGGCCAGAACTTGTTCATTTATTTCAATTTCAGTCTTGGCGATTGCTGCAGTATTGACGACCTGCTCAGCAATTCGTCCGTAGGTGGTGTTACCAGCATTCATCACAATGCCTCGGGATGTAATAGCGTGAGCGATATCGGGAACAGTTGCGGTGGTAACAATATCATTGTTCCGGTAAATGGGAACAACATTGATTTGAGTGAATCCTTAACGATGAAATTCAACGTGTACCCAAACCCTGCTTTTGGTACGGTTACCGTGGAAATTGACAAAAAAGTACACGGAGAAAAATGGTTGATCCTTGTGGATAATCTGGGTAGAGTTGTTATGAACGCAGAACTGGAAGAAAATACATTTGAATTTCAGTTTAATGTCGAAGAATACAGTGTGCCAAAGGGAATTTATAACCTGTCCCTGATTTCAGCAGATGGTATTATTTCTAAAAAACTTATTATCAGGTGAGTAATTAACCCCTCCAACCACAAAAGCCGCACGAATCAATTCCGTGCGGCTTTTGAGTAAAAACAGGAACTAACTACCGGATAGCTATTGATTTCCAGTTTCCGGTTCGGATGGGAATCCGATATTACTTTTCTGATGCCTTTGCCACTTGTTCTTCCAGTTCCACTTCGTCACCGGGCACATAGCCGTTGTGTTCGTAAACGATGAGGCCGTCTTTGGTGGCCACCAGGGTTTGAGGGATGGTTTGGAAATTGAAAGCATTGCGCATGCTTTCCTCATTGCCTGCAAAGATGGTGTAATCCCAGCCTTTTGCTTCCACCATGCCGGGCACTTTGGGCAGGGCCCGCTGGTTGTCAATGGTTATGGCGATCAGCTCCACATTGTATTTTTCCTGCCATTCTTCGTAATAATCGGCTATGGCGTCCAGCTCTTTTTTGCAGGGTGAGCACCAGGTGGCCCAGAAATCCAGTATGACGGTTTTGCCGGTTTTGCGGATGTAGTCCAAAAGGTTGACGGTTTGTCCGTCAAGGGTTTTCACGGTCACATTGGGGACGCTCTTTTGGGCATTGGCCGACAGGCCGAAGGAGAACAGCAGAAATGCTAAAATTGTCAAATGCTTCATGTTCTATGATTTAGATGATTGAAAGTTGAGTGAAGGCTCTTCAGGTTGGCTACCTTTGCGATCACCAATTCCGAAAAATCGTGGCGTAAAACTAATTTTTACGGGGCATTCGCCCAGCACGATGATTTCAATTTACCCCGAATTACACCCGAAACGAAGTGGCTTAGGAAAAATTCTGCCATTCAATTCAAGTAGGCAATGGGAGTTTGTACGGCTTTGCCGTCCAAACCACTTCGTTATGAGAATAACCGACCCTGTAACCGAACCAACAAAACGGCAACCACTATCATTCATGTTTAGCTTCAGACCTTTTGTATTTTTCGTCGCAATGGCGCTGGTGTTGCTGGCCACCGCCGAAGCCGCCGCTCAAAGCGACGACAACCAGGGCCGGATATCCGGCAACTTTGAAACCACTGGCAATTTTTACATCCGGGATTCGCTCATCGGCGCTGCCAACACTCCGCAATACGACCGCCAGAAATACGGCGCCGATGCCTGGCTCAACCTGAATTACAACTACATGGGCTTCGACATGGGCCTCCGCTTCGACATGTTTCAGAACTCCAACCTGCTGAATCCCACCGGCTCTTACACCGATCAGGGCATTGGCCGCTGGTACATCAGCAAGAAAATCCACAAGCTGGGCATCACCGGCGGCTACATTTACGACCAGATCGGCAGCGGCATCGTTTTTCGGGCTTATGAAGAAAGGGCCCTCGCCATCGACCAGGCCCTGTACGGCCTTCGGCTCACTTACGATCTCACTCCCGACTGGCAGATCAAGGTTTTTACCGGAAGGCAAAAACAGCAGTTCGACAGCTACAAGAGTGTCATCCGGGGCATTTCCATAGATGGTTTTGTGGCACCGGATTCTTCTTCGGTGACCCTTGCACCGGGCTTTGCCGTGGTAGGCAGAACGCTGGACGATGCCTCGATGAACAACCTGGTGGCCAACCTGAACTCCTACCGCAAGGAGGATGTGCAGGGTCTGAAACCCAAATACAACACCTACGCTTTCACCGCTTACAATACCTTGAGTGCCGGACCGGTTTCCTGGTATGTGGAAACTGCTTACAAAACCAAAGACATTTTTCTGGACCCCTTTGAGGAGCGCATCACCGTGAGCGACGACACCGTGACCGGCCGCTATGTGCAGCGCACGGGTAGCGTCATTTACTCCAGCCTCAGCTACGCCGGCAAAGGCCTCGGCATCACGCTGGAAGGTAAGCGCACGGAGAATTTCGACTTCCGAACCCGGCCCCAGGAGGAAGGCAACCGGGGACTTATGCACTACATACCACCCATGACCCGGGTAAACACTTACCGCCTGTTGGCCCGCTATGCCGCCGCCACCCAGTTTGTAGGAGAATTGGCCTTCCAGGCCGACATCAGTTACCGGGTGAACAAGGCCCTGCTGCTCAGCGCCAATTTCAGCAACATCACCGACCTGGACGACAACCAGCTCTACCGGGAGATATTTACCGAAGTGCATTACAAATACAAGCGCAAGTGGATCCTGCTGGGAGGGGTACAATTGCAGAATTACAACCAGGAGATCTACCAGTTCAAACCCGGCGTGGCCCCCGTGAAAACGGTGACGCCCTATACCGATTTCCTGTACAAATTTGACAGAAAGAAAGCCATCCGCTTTGAGGCGCAGTACATGAATGTGAGCAAAGACCACGGCGAGCGCAGTGATTACGGAAACTGGGCCTTCGGCCTGGTGGAGCTCACCCTGGCCCCCCACTGGACATTCACCGTCTCGGACATGTACAACATTGCACCGGGCAAGTTATCCCCGGTCAATGATGATGGCAACAAGGCCAAAGTGCATTACACCCGCTTTGACGTGTTCTATGCCTACCGGGCCAACCGCATTTCCCTGGGCTACATCAGGCAGCCGGAGGGCATTGTCTGTTCCGGTGGTATCTGCCGCCTGGAGCCAGCCTTCAACGGCGTGCGGATGTCGGTAAGTGCCACTTTTTGAGTGGTTTATTTGCTGGGCCTGCCATAATGCCAGGGCCTGAAAACCTCCAAAACCCCCCAAAAAAACCTCCAAAAAAAAACCGCCGTAAGGTGAAAAAAACTTCAACCATGTTCTTTCGCTTCGCAAAATTCATCCTCATCGTGCTTGCCTTTGCAAGTTGTGAAGAAATAGCACCTACCGTCACCGGCTCTATGGGCACCACCGGCCCCGGGCCCGACCTCACCAACCAGCAGCGCCAGGTGCTGATCGAGGAATTTACCGGGGTGCGCTGTGTGAACTGCCCTGCCGGCAGTGCAGCCATTGAAGACCTCATCGCCATTCACGGCCCGCAACTGGTGGCGGTTTCCATCCATGCCGGGGAGTTCTCCCCGCCTTATTCCGACAGCCAGTACGATTTCAGAACTCCGGAGGGAGACCAACTGCTGAGCTACCTCGGGGAGCCCTTTGGCTACCCCACGGCCGTGGTCAACCGTCGCCTTTTCGATGGGGAGTTCGACCTGCAGTTGGGACAAAGCCAGTGGGCCGGGTACATCCAGCAGGAGCTGCAGGAAGACCCCAAAGTGAAACTCAAAATAGAACCCGGCTACAACCCGCAAACCGGTAAACTGGATGCCACCATCACCATCCTCGTGGTTGAGGACGTTGTGGAACCAGACATCAGACTGAGCATTATGGTTACGGAAAGCGGAGTGCAGGACATGCAGCTGACCCCCTCCGGCAAACAGGCCGACTACACCCACAAACACATCCTGAGGGGCATGATGACCAACTACGACGGCGCTCCGGTTACCGACGAACTGACGGCCGGAAAGCAAGTGACCAAAAGCTTTTCAATGGATTGGAATTCCGGGTGGAACGTCAACAACTGCGACATCGTAGCTTTTGTGAGCCTGGGCGGCTCCGTCAAAGATGTACTGCAGGCCCACCACGTACACATCATCGAGTGATCAGGCCAGCCAGATGGCCAATTGCAAGACAATTACGGAAACGAAAAAAATGAAGTGAATGGCCTCTGCCACAGAGGCCTTCATTCTTTCAAAGTTGAAGCCGGTGAACACTCCCAGCGCCGGCGCCACCATGAGCAGGTGGTCAACAGTGACCGCATTCTGAAAGAACCCGGCTATGATGCCCCCTGCCAACACCCAATAAAGAATGGTGATCTTCTTCTGAGCCTCTATGTTCTTTTTGCTCATGTAACTGCCGGCATTGAGAATGCACCACAGCATCAGTAGAAAAAACAGCCCCAGCTTGACCCAGGTCTCAGCCGGAAAACTGGAGCTCAGAAAGCCCGGAAACCGGAAGTTCCTGGAGAACTGAATGTTGACGAATTCAGGAAAAGCATCCGCAAGGTAAAAGCTGATTCCCACCAGCCACAATACCGTGAATGTACCCGCAAGATTGAGCAGCAACTCCCGCATCCGGGGTGCCCGCTGAATGATGAGAGCCGCCACCATCACGATGACCATAAAAATGAAAGGGAAGTAAAACAGGCTGGCAATGCCCACCCAAAAGCCGGCATTGAAGATGTGATCGGCACATTTGGAACGTTTGTAAACCTTCATCACTTCACTGAGGCCGAAAAGGAAAAAAGTGTTGCCAAGGAGCACCGGCGACAGGTACAGGAAATCCGGAAAAGCACAGCTCAACAGCACATAAAAAACACCCGGCAACAAGGTGTTCTCATTCGACAGCCGGTTGTCCAGCACGATGTAGTTGATCATGAAAGCCTGCACCATGAGCAGGAAAATGGAAATGACCTGGGCAGCCGGTCCCTGCCAATGTACCCATTCATAAACCACCTCGCTCAGCCAGCCCTGCCCCGTGGGGGCCCAGTTGAAAGGTGCCCAAAACACCACCAGCTTGAGGGCTGCGGCGTAAAACAGCAACAAAACAGAGGTGAACAATTGATTGGTGCGGAATAGTCTGAGCACTGCTTAAAGCTGGTTTGGTTCGGAATGTTGACTTTCAATCAGGTGCCAAAGGTATTCATTTTGGCATTGGAAAAGCAGGCGGGTGATCGGGAGATGTGCCGAACGATGGACGGCGGTCTGGGATTGTTGTTACTTCCGGCAGTGGTCTGGGGATTGTTGCTACTTCCGGCAGCGATCTGGAGATCGCTGATACGTTTGGCAGCGATCTGGAGATCGCTGATACGTTTGGCAGCGATCTGGAGATCGCTGTTACTTCAGTCTTTCTTTGATGGCCAACATTTCGTCCCGGTATTTGGCGGCGGTGAGGAAGTCCAGCTCTTTGGCGGCGGCTTTCATCTTGTCTTCCGTTTCTTTCAACAGGCGTTCCAGTTGTTCGCGGTTCATGTAACCGACCACCGGATCTGCGGCCAGGCTCGGGTTCTCAGCCTCCACATAGTATTCCTTATTGCCCCTCACATCCAGTACTGAGGAGCGCGAAAGTATCTCCTCCCGTGTCTTGGCCAGGGTTTGCGGAGTGATGCCGTGTTCTTCGTTGTAAGCCAACTGAATGGCCCGCCGGCGGTTGGTTTCGTCAATGGTGCGCTGCATGGAGTCGGTAACGCTGTCCGCATAAAAGATGACCAGGCCGTTGGCGTTGCGGGCAGCCCGCCCTGCCGTTTGCGTCAGCGAGCGTTCATTGCGAAGAAAGCCCTCTTTGTCGGCATCCAGGATGGCCACCAGCGACACCTCCGGCAGGTCCAGGCCCTCCCGCAACAGGTTCACCCCAATCAGCACGTCAAACTCGCCCAATTGCAGGTCCCGGAGTATTTCCACCCGCTCCAGGGTTTCGACTTCGGAATGGATGTACCGCACCCTGATGTCCAGTTTTGCCAGGTACTTGGCCAGTTCCTCGGCCATGCGTTTGGTCAGGGTGGTTACCAGGGTGCGTTCATTTCTTTTGGTTCGCTGCGCAATTTCGTCGAGCAGGTCGTCCACCTGGTTGATGCTGGGCCTCACCTCGATGGGAGGGTCCAGCAGGCCCGTCGGGCGGATCAACTGCTCCACAATGACCCCGCCCGTCTGTTCCAGTTCGTAGTCACCGGGGGTGGCGCTGACGTAGATGACTTGGTTCACCAGGCTTTCAAACTCCGAGAAATTCAGCGGCCGGTTGTCCAGCGCCGAGGGAAGCCTGAACCCGTGGTTGACGAGATTGAGCTTGCGGGCCCGGTCGCCGCCCCACATACCCCGCACCTGGGGAATGGTCACATGGCTCTCATCCACGATCATCAGGTAGTCGTCCGGGAAATAGTCGAGCAGGCAAAAGGGCCTGGTGCCCTGCTTTCTTCCGTCAAAAAAACGGGAGTAATTCTCTACGCCACTGCAATAGCCCAGTTCCCGGATCATCTCCAGGTCAAAATTTGTGCGCTCGCGCACCCGCTGCGCTTCCAGGTGTTTGCCCTCTCGCTCGAAATATTTCACCTGGGCAAACATTTCGTCCTCGATCTCCCGAATCACCTCCTTCATCCGGTCTTTGGGAGCCACATACAGGTTGGCGGGGAAGATGGCGGCCGTGGTCAGGTGCTGGATGCGCCTGCCGCTTTCAATATCCAGCATCTCGATGCGCTCTATCTCGTCGCCAAAAAAGGTGATTCGGTAGCCGTAATCAACATAAGGCAGGTTGATGTCCACCGTATCGCCCCGCACCCTGAAGGTGGCCCGTTTGAAGTCGTATTCCGTCCGGGAGTAAAGGCCCTCCACCAGTTGGTACAGAAACACGTTTCTCGACAGGTTTTGCCCCACCTGCAGGCGGATGATGCCCGTTTTGTAGTCCTCCGGATTGCCCATGCCGTAGATGCACGACACCGATGCCACGATGATGATGTCCCGCCGCCCTGAAAGAAGCGAAGAAGTGGCCCGCAGGCGCAGTTTGTCCACTTCCTCGTTGATGCTCAGGTCTTTTTCAATGTAGGTGTCCGTCACGGAGATGTATGCCTCCGGCTGGTAGTAGTCGTAATAACTCACAAAATACTCCACCGCATTTTCCGGGAAAAACTCCCTGAACTCACCGTAGAGCTGAGCCGTCAGGGTCTTGTTGTGGGTCAGCACCAAAGTGGGTTTGTCCAACTGCGCAATGACGTTGGCAACGGTAAAAGTCTTGCCGGAACCCGTCACCCCCAGCAGTACCTGCGCAGGTTCTCCCCGCCGCACCCCATCCACCAACTGCCCAATGGCCTGGGGCTGGTCACCCGTGGGCTTGAAATTGCTGTGAAGTTTGAATAAACTCATGGCACAAAGAAAATGATCCGGAGGCAGTTAGGGAATTGCCCCCCTTGTATTTGGAAGAAGCGCAGTATTAAACATCACTGCAGCTGAACCGGTTGAAAGTTCGTTGCTTTCTTCAAGATCATCAAGTGCTTACTAACCACCTTGTATCTTTACCTTTGTGAAAGCTGGTGAGGGAGATAGGGAGTTGAAAGTTTTACATAGCTCTTTATACGGGTTTGGCGATCTTCCCATTCGTAGAAAGAAAAGTTAATTTCTCTTCATGCTTGCATTTGATAGGTGAAAACAATGAAGCTTTTAAATGGAGTAATCATTTTAACGCTCTTGATTGGCATTCTGATTTTTTGGTTTGATCAGAGTAGAAGTTACTATTGCACACCAAGCTGCCATTGTGTAACCGTATGGAAAAGAATTGGCGACAGGTGCTTTGTAATCCCTGGTATTTATAAAATGCCTTGGTTGCCCCAAAATGAGTATATCGAAACCACCAATACTCAATCCCTCTCTCTTTATTTTCCTAAAACGAAACCGAAAAATATAGTTGTTATGTCTCTTGTAAAAATGTTAAATCAGGATAGTTTTCGAATCATAAATGTTAATCCGATCGAAAAATATTTTTTACTGTATTGTGATTCCCTATCAAATGAACTGTACACCCCTGAATCAAATTTCGAGAGCCTCAAAAATGATGTTGAGTTCCTGAATTTGGAAATAAAGGAAGGATATGCCTGGGATGGGAATGGGTTAATTCCAAAGAATAAATACAAGGAGTGCAAGGCAAAAGACTAAGGAATTAGGGTGAAATCAAATGGTCCTACGACACCGCAGGCAGAAAGCTCAAAAAAGAAGTAATCGCCGTAAATAGTGTGTCAATCTCCTGCCAGAACGGCATTGAAATCTGCTCAGATAACAGTATCTTTGTCAACCACGCTCAGGGCCGCATGGCTTTCTACACTGTGGACGAAAATGGCCAGCCGGCACCGAATGGCTGTTGGCATTTACCATTTCAGGGGCTAGCTTCAAATTAGCTCCTTATATCCTGAGGTGAAGGGTGTATGATTCTGCGAGTGTCGCTTTGCTCAGTACTTGTAGCACCTGGGGATTTGGCCGTGAACTCAGTCAATCTAAGAGCAAATTGAATTGCTTGAAAAAGTATGGAAAAATTGATATGGATACTTGGACAACTTCTATCACTAATTTGTTTTTTATTCTTCGTGGTTCCTTCAAGGCATTGGCTCCTTGGATGAATTTGAGCAAAATAACATATGTTGACCATGCTTCATACGATGACTGGGATATGATTGCTGAATCCTTGTATAAGGCAATTGTCATCAATTCTATCATTAACTCCAAGGGGTTTGATAGTTTGAATAAATTTCCTGATTATGGAATGTTGTACGAAGATTACAAGGAATTGAATTTTATTTTATTGGATCCAAATATTGTTGAGGATTGTTATACGGTTTTTGTGTCCTTCACTGGAAAGGATCAATTTGATTCAATAAATTACTGCATGGTTCAAAAGGGTTCACTAAAGGTTGTGAATAGGGGGGTTATGGGGTTTGGTAATGCGAGCTTTTGTTTAGTCATTGATTCAAGTGTTGTGTTGGAGGATGAAATAGTTGTGATTTTATAAACGAAAAGTTTGCTAACATATCGGTAAAAATTAAGGTGAAATATTGCCAGACTTTATTAATTTGTTGATGGTTGGTATATTGTTTGCCAAGCCGCTGGCGCCGGACTCCCGTCCGGTGCCCTATACCGTCGGACGCTATCCGGCCACCCATCCTGACTTCGTTTCTGTTGGTGCTGCCCGGAATCAAGTCCTGAACCTGTAATGCCCCTGATGATGCGGGTTCCTGTCCGGTACCCCGCTGGCGCCGGGCTCCCATCCGGTGAACTGTAATCCACCCCGTTGAACAAAATGGCAAATACCCCCAGGCCCTTCTTTTGAGTTTCCTGGCAGCCCACACCCTCTTTTCATCGTTCTTTCAACAATTGGCCAGCAATGGTTTACTTTGCAGGGCCCCGCCAAACGACATTCGAAAGAACAAACCCCGCTGGCGCCGGGCTCCCGCCGGTGCCCTGTGGCAACATTCGTATGAACAAACCCACTACCATGATGCGACTTTTTACCCTCCTGATTTTGCTTTCAACCTTTCAGGTTGCCGATGCGCAGGTTTTCACGGAAGTGACTGCCCAGAAAGGCATCTCGCACAGCTACCCCGGCAATGCGGGTGGTGGTGTCAGCTTTTGCGATTTCACCGGCGACGGCCTCGACGACCTGACCCTGGCCACAGGTGATGGCGAGACCATCCGGTTTTACAAAAACAACAACGGCAGCTTTGAGCTAATGCCGCCGCTGGTGCCCCACCAGGAAGAAGCAAAGCACGTACTCTGGGTGGACTTCGACAACGACGGCGACAAAGACCTCTACGTGGCCACCCACATCGGTGTGAACCGGCTCTACCGCAACACCGGCAACCTCACTTTCGAGGATGTGACCGAACAGGCGGGCTTGCCCATCGAGGAGCACCGCACCTTCGGGGCCTGTTGGGGTGACTTCGACCGGGACGGATGGCTCGACCTCTTTTTTACGGAACGGAAATGGCCCGCCAGTCAGTTCACCAACGAAAACCGCCTCTTTCGCAACAATGCCGACGGTACTTTCACCGAATTGACTGCACAGTGCGGGGCGGCCGACTACGGCAAAAAACCTTTCTGCGCCTCATTCCTGGACTACAACAACGACAAGTGGCCCGACCTCTACATTGCCAACGACAAGCTCACCGTCAACGCCCTGCTGCGCAACAACGGCGACGGCACCTTTACCGACGTGAGTGAAGAAACCAACGCCGATCTCGAAATGGACGCCATGGGTATTGCCATCGGCGACTACGACAACGACGGCTGGCAGGACATGTACATATCCGACATTGACAACGGAAATGAACTGTTGCACAACCTGGGCCCCGACAGCAACGGCACCGTCGTTTACGAAGAAATAGCCGCTGATGCCGGCGTGGGTTACTACGGCATTGCATGGGGTGTCAATTTTTTCGATGCCGACAACGACGCCGACCTCGACCTCTATGTTTGCGGCATGCTCTCCGGCTCGGGCGTCATCTCCAGCCTCTATTACGCCAACAACGGCGACGGCACTTTCAGCCAGCCCTTCGCCGGCTTTGAAGGCGACACCACCAGCAGCTTCAACCAGGCCATCGGCGATTTCAACAACGATGGCTTTCCCGACATCATGGTCGTCAATGCAGAGCCCTTCGCTTCGCAACTCTGGCAAAACGGCGGCACCGCCAACAACTGGGTCAAGTTCGACCTGCAGGGCGTGCTGAGCAACCGCGATGGCGTGGGCACCAAAATAGAAGTGTACACCAACGGCCAGTACCAGCAGCGTTACACCCACTGTGGCATCGCCTTCATGGGACAGAACTCCGGTACCGAGCTGGTGGGCCTTGGCGGTGCCACCCAGGCCGATTCGGTCATCGTCACCTGGCCCACCGGCCATGTGGACCGGCTCTACAATATTGCCGCAGGCGAACGCATCCTCATCGTGGAGGGCATGACCACCGGCGGTGATATCGCCGTGGACCCCGACGTGACCATCACCGTGGTGCCCGCCCGCGAACAACTCGCAGATTACAACCTCAGCCTCTACCCCAATCCCGCCGGACAGATGCTTAATCTGAAATACGAGGGTCAGGTGCCTTTCACTCGCTTCGCAATCAGCAACCTTCAGGGCCAAATCGTGTACCACGGAACCCTGCAGGGCAATGCCATCCCCGTCGCCCATTTACCCGAAGAGGCATACACCCTGATATTGTGGAACCAGAAAGGGGAGAAAATGGCACTGAAATGGGTGAGGAACTGATCCCGACATTCGTCGGGAGAGGAACTGAAGAATCGAGGAATTGATCCCGACATTCGTCGGGAGAGGAACTGAAGAATTGAGGCTACCCGCTAAACCCGGCGAAGCCGTTTAAACTTCACCGAAGGTAAACTAAACTCCGCCGAAGGCGGACTAAACCTGCCGAAGGCAGATAAACCTGCCGCAGGCAGATAAACCTGCCGCAGGCAGACACTTTAATATCAACGGCCTGAAGTTCATTGAACGAACGCAGCATATTTGTCTGACTATGGCTGGAATGCTGCGCTACAGTAGCACGGCCTTTAGGCTGTGCCGGTAACCCGACCTTCAGGTCGGGGTTCACCCGGCAAAAGCTCATATTGCGGCCAGAGGCCGCTACTTAGGTGCGTCAACGAGCACAGCTCGTGACGAGCCGAAGGATTTTCATGGGCAATTGCCGGGGCCGTCATCCGGGGTGCTGCGAGGCCAGCAGGCACTTAATTCAATAGGATTTAAGTCCAGGACCTGAAGCTCAATGAACGGATGCAGTAAATTTATCCGACCATGGCGGGACCGCTGCCCTACAGTAACACGGCCTTTAGGCTGTGGAAGTAGCCCGACCTTCAGGTCGGTTTTCAATCAGTGGCGAGCCATGACTGCGGCCAGAGGCCGCTACTTAGGTGCGTCAACGAGCACAGCTCGTGACGAGCCGAAGGATTTTCATGGGCAATTGCCGGGGCCGGCCGGCCGGACGAATGTTCTGGGCGAAACGGTTTCAACCCCTAAACCCGGCGAAGCCGTTTAAACTTCACCGAAGGTGAACTAAACTCCGCCGAAGGCGGACTAAACACACCGCAGGTGTCTAAACACACCGCAGGTGCCCAAACACACCGCAGGTGTCTAAACATGATAAAAAAAACGCTTTCCTTTTTAGCACTGTTGGCCGGAATGATTACCATTTCGGCTTTTACCTTTCGGGCCAATGAGCGGCCGGCTGCCGGCATGGAGGATGCCGTGCGGGAACAGGTGTGGGTGGACAGCATCTTCAATGCCATGAGTCCTGCTGAGCGTTACGGCCAACTGGTTTGGGTACGGGCCAATACCGATTGGAGCGATGAAAACCTGGACGTTGTGGCTCGCCGGATAGAACAGCACCAGGTAGGAGGGCTGTGTTTTTTCAATCCTTCGGGAAAGGGTACGCCGGCCCGGCAGGTGGAGCTCACCAACCGCTTTCAGGCGCTCACCCGGCATGTGCCGCTTTTCGTCTCCATTGACGCCGAGTGGGGCATCGGCTGGCGTTATCGGGGGCAGGCATTGGCTTTTCCCCGGCAGATGATGTTGGGCGCCATTCAGGACAACACCCTCATTTACGAGATGGGTGCCGAAATTGCCCGGCACTGCCGGGCGATGGGCATCCACATCAACTTTGCACCGGTGGCCGATGTGAATAACAACCCCGCTAATCCGGTCATCAATTACCGCTCTTTTGGCGAGGACCCGCAGCGGGTAGCCCTCAAAGCCTGGCACTACATGCGTGGCATGCAGGACAACGGCCTCATGGCCTGTGCCAAGCACTTCCCCGGCCATGGCGACACCGACGTGGACAGCCACCGCGACCTGCCCCTCATCGCCCACAGCCGGCAGCGACTGGACAGCGTGGAGATGATGCCTTTCAAAATGCTGACGGCACAGGGCGTGGCCAGCGTGATGGTGGCGCACCTGCAAGTGCCCGCCCTCGATGATAGCCCCAACACCCCGACCACCTTGTCGAAGAAAGTGGTCACCGGCATTCTGAAGCAGGACTGGCACTACCCCGGCCTGGTGATGACCGATGCGCTGGAGATGCAGGGTGTGGCCAAACATCACGGCCCCGGTGAGGCCGCTGCCAAAGCCCTGGCCGCCGGCAACGATGTGTTGCTGTTGCCGGCCAATGTGGAAGCCGCCATTGCGACGATAAAAAACTGGCTGGATACGGGCAGGCTGGACAGCAACCAGGTGAACAACAGTGTGAAAAAGGTGTTGCGCTGGAAATTCCGGATGGGCCTCACGGAGTTCAAGCCGCTCCCAACAGAGGGGTTGAGTGAAGTACTCAACGATCTTCGTTCGATGGCTTTGCGGAGAAAGCTCATCCGCCATGCCATCACCCTCGTCAGAAACGACAAGGACCTTTTGCCCTTCGGTGCAAACGCCTGGAAGCTGAACCTGGGGGCTGTGGCCATTGGCACCGGCGCCGGCAATGCCTTTCAGCAGCGCCTGGCTTCCTACCACGATTTTGAGTTTTTTCAGACGAAAAAAGCACCGGGCAGGGCTGAGCAGCGCAAACTCATTCAAAGCCTGAAGGACAAAGATGCCGTGGTGGTGAGCCTGCACGGTATGAGCCAGCGGGCCAGCAAGAATTACGGCCTCAGCCGAAATGCCATTTCCTTCGTCAAGTCACTGAACGATCAGGTGCCGGTTGTTTTGGTCGCCTTCGGCAATGCCTACTCGCTGCGCAATTTTGACGAGCTGGACTGTGTGCTCACCACCTACGAAGACGGCGACGACGTGGAAGACCTGGCCGCTCAGGCGCTGTTCGGTGCTTTTGCGGTGCAGGGGCGCCTGCCGGTTACCGCTTCTGACAAATGCCGGTCGGGGCAGGGCATCACGCTGCCTGCTATGCAACGCCTTGGCTACGGTTTGCCGGAAGAAGTGGGTATGAGTTCTGCCAAATTGCTAAAGCTGGACACCCTCATGCAGGCGGCCATTGACAGCCAGGCTTTGCCGGGAGCGGTGCTCCTCGTTGCCCGCCAGGGCAAGGTCATCTTCAACAAAGCATGGGGCCACCATACTTATGAGGCCAGCTCTCCCGCCACCCAAACCTCCGATATTTTCGACCTGGCCAGCATTACCAAAATAGCGGCCACCACCTTGTCACTGATGCGCCTGCAAGACGAAGGGCGCTTTCATTTCCGCGACCCCGTCGAAAAGTACCTGCCGGAATACGAGGGCAGCAACAAAGCTGGCATTCCGATGCTGAAAATGCTGACCCACCGCGCCCGCCTTACCACCTGGATCAAGTTTTACGAAGCCACACTGGATGAGAGGGGTTTTCCTTCGGAGAAATACTACCGTCCGGAAAAGAGCGAGGCTTTCCCTTGGCCCGTGGCCCAGGACCTCTGGCTCCGGGCGGATTATCCGGACAGCATCTGGCTGGCCATCAGGGAAAGCCCATTGCTGGAAAAAGAGGAGTACCGCTACAGCGATCTGGCCTTTTACATTGCCGGCGAGATCGTGCATCGCCTTACCGGCAAGCCCGTTGAGGAATACGCCGCTGAGCGCTTTTACGGCCCGCTGGGCATGCGGCACACCACCTACCGGCCTTACGAGCGCTTTCCGCTCGAACAAATGCCACCTACCGAAGAAGACACTTACTTTCGCCATCGCCGTATCCAGGGCTATGTACATGACATGGGCGCCGCCATGCTCAACCAGGCCACCGGCCATGCCGGCCTGTTTTCTACGTCGGAAAACCTGGCCGTACTCATGCAAATGCTCCTCAACGGTGGCAGCTACGGTGGCCGCCAATTTCTGGAGCCACAGACCATCCATCAATACGCCTCCCGTTGCGGCACCTGCACCCGACGTGGTATCGGGTTCGACATGTTGCAACTGAAAGAAGGCTCTAAACCCAACCTCTCCACCCTGGCCGGTGAGCACACCTTCGGTCACCTGGGCTTCACCGGCACCGCCGCCTGGGCCGACCCCGACAACGAGTTGGTTTTCATCTTCCTTTCCAACCGCACTTATCCCTCCATGTTCAAACGGAAATTTTCAGAAATGAACCTCCGGGTAAAAGCGATGGATGCCGTGTATGAGGCGTTGGATGGGAGGGATTATGACCCCGATATTCATCGGGGATGAGGGATTATGAGGGATTATGAAGGTTTATGAAGGTTTAGGCCCCCCGGTACCGATTGCCGATGGCTATCGGCTTCGGTATCGGGGATGAAGTTTTTTTTCGGGGTCGTCTCGGGATTCCCCCATCCGTGCAATCCCTTCATCCGTTAAAATCAGCGATTCAGACCATCCGTGATTCAGACAATTAACTGTCAGAATTGCAGATGCGACGGATGATTGGATTTCGCTGATTGGGGCACATGGAACGAATCCCGAATCAAGTTCGGGAACAAAAACATGGTTTTCCTTCGGAAAAATGGCTTTTAGCAGTGCTCTCATTCTTGGATTCAGCAAACCACTTTTGATGCACCCATCATGCACTGAACAATAGCATTAAAGTGGCAAAGAGCAGCATTATTCCACCCAATATCAGCAGCCATGCAGGGTGGGCTTTCTTCATTTCCATAAATACAAGTACCACCAGGGACATTTTGACCACAGTGGTTGCGCTTAGCATTGCAACGAATAACTCCTCGTCAGATCGCCCTGACATGGAGTAGGAAGCAATGGCGAGTATCACCAATGCCGCCCAGGTGATGCGATATTCTTTTGTCATTTTATCAAATATAAAGCAGGATACAGCATTAACCAAATCAGATCGCAAAGGTGCCAAAAGGCGGCGCCTGTTTCAACATCGAGGTAATTGTCATGGTTGTATATCCCTTTGTGAATTTTTACAGCCAATACCGACAAGATGACAACGCCGGTGAGAACATGCAAAAAATGGAACCCCGTGAGCAACCAGTAAAAGGTGAAAAAGGAATCGTGAGTTAAATCGTACCCATGGCTTAGTTTGTCTGAATATTCCGATCCCTTGATGAACAAAAAGGCTATTCCCAGGGATATTGAGATGGCGATGCGGTGGAGGCTTGACCTTACTCTTCCTTTTTTTAACAAATATACAGCTTCGGCAATGAAGAAGCCGCTGCTTAACAACACAAGTGTGTTGATAAAACCCGCCGTGATGTTGAGGGTGCTTTGTGAGATGCTGAAGGCTTCGGGGGAGAGGCTGCGTTGCCAGGCATAGGCTCCCAGGCCTGCTGTGAAAGTTAACAATTCTACAACTATGATCATCCAGATCAGGATGCCTCCGGGAGGGTAAAAGAATTGAGGTTTTGCACGAAGTGTTTTGGGGTCATCCCGGCTTTCGGATTCAGTAAGTTTGGTGCTTTTGGGTGGCAATCCCCGGGCAGCCCCGGAGCCCGAACTCCCCGATTTGAGTGTCTTGTTGTTGTTTTTCATGTCTGGCTGTTGTTGATGCGGCGGTACAGAACCGCCAATGATGGTACGAGCATGTCCGGGTGTGAGAGTATGTTGTAATGGTTTTGACCAAACATTTCGGGCAGGTAATAACGCGCTGTGGACTCAATGGCAATTGCATAAGTCTGGATGTGGTTTTCGTGCATCTCGCGCAGTGCCTGTTTTACATCGGCAATGCCATAGCGGCCTTCATATTTGTCGTAATCATTGGGTTTGCCGTCCGAAAGCAAGATGACCCATTTTTGTTTGGCCGCATTTTGCTGAATAATTGTTTTGCTGTGTCTCAGGGCAGGGCCTATTCTGGTGTATCCCTGTGGTTGAACGGCCGAAAGTTTTCGCTTGCCAAGGGTCCAGCTCTCATTAAATCCTTTCAGGTTTTGGAATACGCAATGGTTTCTTGTTTTGGAATAAAACCCGCCAATTGCAAATTCAACCTTGTATTCTTCCAATACTTCGCCAAACAAGGTTACAGCCTGTTTCTCAACATCCAGGATGCGGTTGCCATCGGCATAGCTATCAGTGGAGAGGCTGATATCCAGCAAAAAAAGGATGGCAATGTTGGGGTCTTTTTTTCTTTTGGCAAAATAGATGTTCTCCAGGGGTGTGTGCCCGGAACGGAGTGAGGCAAACCAGTCCACTACGGCATCCATGTCAATATCTTCACCATCGGGCAGTTTTTTGACCATGCGGCGTTGTTGGTGTATTTGAGCGAATTTGCGCCGTAATGCCTGGAGGTTTTTTTGATTTTCTGCGATACATTTTTGAGCGTAAGAAAGGTCAGATGCTGCTATATTTTTTACGAACACTTTGCAAAAGTCCGGTTTGTACCTCCTTTGTGAAAAATCCCATTCAGGGTAATAAAGGCAGGCGGTGTCTTCTCCGGCGTCCTGACTTTCGGCTATGTTGGCCAGGTTTCGGAAAGCGGCATTCCAGATAGAGTGGGCCTGTTCATCGGTGCGAACCAGGTGCCTGAGATTTAGTTCGCTGAGTGCATCGGCGTGTTCTTCCAGTTCATCGTCACCGTCAAAGCCTCGCCACACTCCACTGAATTCATCGGCTGTTTCCACTTTTTCAAAGTTGTGGGTGAGCATAAAATTCTCCTGCGCCTTTTTGTCAACGCTGATCACTTCAACTTCTTCAACCGGTTTGGCCTGCAACTCAGTGCCTGGTTGGTCGTTGTGTTTTTCCGGTATATCAGGTGTTGGTGCCAGGTTGTCGCCGCTGTCGAAAACATCTTTGCTTACCATGTATTTTCCATAGAGCCAGTAAGCTGGAATATCAGACATCGTAAATATTTCTTTTATTTCATTGTGCATTTCAGCAATGGCCGGATATTCATCCTGCATGATTTTCAGAACGCGGGGTGCAGCGGCAAGGGCTCTTGCGCGGGAATCCTGGATGCCGGGCGGGCTGCCTTTCCGGCTCCAGTTTAATTTTTGGCCACTTTGGATGCTGAGGTAAACAATGCGAAACAAGTAAAACCGGAGGTTGCTTTCCCGCGTTGGCAGTAAATTGAAACGCAGGGGCAGGTAAAAAACGTTTTCCCTCCAACCTCCTTCCGCTTCGGCGGGTTTCAGGTCAATGGCTTTGCCGGTGAGGGCTCGTGCCAGCATGGTCAGGCGGGCACTGATGTCCTCGAGATGTATTGTACGTGCAAGTTCAGCTTCAGTGTCTTTGTTTTTCCACTTCTTGTACTTGCCGGCTATTTTCTTAAAAAGAATCTGATCCCATTCCATGTTTAGAGGCTTTCAGAAAGTACACATTTCCCGGTGAAGGTGAGGGCTGGATTAGAGTTGGAAAATAATTGCTCCACTCATCAAATCATCATGTTGCTCAAATCCTTGAGGGCTTCCAAAGTTTCATCATCATCGGTGAGGGGTTGTACCATGCCCACTTCCACTGCCAGTCGTTTTGGCAGGCCGGATTTTATCAATTTAGCTGCGTCAACGATGAGGCGGGTTGAGACGGTTTCGAGCAGGCCCAGTTCATTGAGGTTGCGGATTTTGTTTGCCAGTTTTACCAGGCGTTTTGAGCTTGCCGGATCAATACCCGTTTCGTTTTCAATGATCTCCCGTTCTGTTATTTCATCGGGATAATTGAATGCCAAAGACACGAAGCGTTGCCTGGTGGACGGTTTCAGTTCTTTGAAGCCTCTTTGGTAGCCCGGGTTGTAGGAGGCCACGAGCATGAACTTTTCTGCGGCCTGAATTTCTTCGGGGAGTTTATCAACGAAGAGGTAGCGTCTGTGGTCGGTAAGTGAATGAATGGCAACAATTACATCCGGTCTTGCCTCGGCAATTTCGTCCAGATAAATAATGAAACCGTTCCGGACAGCCGTGGTAAGAGGGCCATCCTGCCATCGGGTTTCCGCACCTTTCAGAATGAAGCGCCCCGTCAGGTCTGTGGCGGAGGTTTCCTCGTGGCAGGCAACGGTGATCAAAGGCACATTCAACTGGTGGGCCATGTACTCAACGAAGCGGGTTTTTCCCGTACCGGTGGGGCCTTTGAGCAGTACCGCCAACTGGTTGTTAAAACAGTGGGTGAACACTTCAAGCTCCTTGCCCACGGTTTTGTAATATGGCTTTTTTTGAATTTGCAATTTGCAAGTGTTTGAAATTTCCCTGGCAGGATTTTTCCTGCCAGGGAAAAGTTACAATTAAGCTGGCTCCAACGCTTCCTCGGTGGGCCTGCCATATTTGAAATAATTAACTATAAACATGGTCACGCCAATGGTGAACAAGGTAGCTGCTCCCACCAGCACATAAAAATGGATAGCCATTGCCTGCTGAGCTTCAATGAAATCCATGCCTACTTTTCTTTCGAGATATACCTGGGTGACACCGGCAGCAGCAAAGGCAGTGACCATGCCTACCATGCCGATATTTGACAACCAGAAAGCATAATTTGCACCTTCCTTTGTGTACATCTTTCTACCTGTCATAAGCGGCATGGAGTAGGAAATGATGGCCAGCACCAACATGCCGTAGGCCCCCCAGAATGCCATGTGGCCGTGCATGGCTGTCACAAAGGTGCCGTGTGTCCAAAGGTTGACCTGGGGCAGCGTATGGGCCACGCCCAGCAAACCCGCACCCACAAATGACATGATGGCGGTGCCGAGGGTCCAGTACAGGGCTATTTTGTTCGGATGTCGCTTTTCACCCTTGCGATACATGTTGATGGCAAACAGTGCCATTCCCAGAAATGCCAGGGGTTCCATGGCTGAGAAAATGCCACCGATGAGCAACCAGTACCTGGGGGTGCCTATGTAGTAGTAGTGGTGCCCTGTGCCGAGAATACCCGAAATGAAGGTTAGCCCTACGATTACATATAGCCATTTTTCAATGACTTCCCTGTCAACACCCGTTAGCTTGATAAGCAAAAAGGCCAATATGCCTCCCATGATGAGTTCCCACACACCTTCTACCCAGAGGTGTACAACCCACCAACGGAAAAAGGAATCCATCGTTTGACTGTCAAACCAGATCATACCCGGCAGATAGAGCAAAGCGGCAAAAAGCAAACCCATGGACAAGACCAGTGCTGTGGTGGTTTGCTTTTTTCCTTTGAATAACGTCATTAAGATCAGGTAAAGGAACAGCAACACATTTAGAACAACCAGGTAATCCAGAGGCCGTGGAATTTCGAGGAATTTCCGTCCTTCCCACCAATTCATGTGAAAGCCTGCCACAGCAACCACTCCGACAATTGCCAGGCTCCAAAACTGCAATTTGGCCAAAGGAACAGAGATCAACTCGTGCTCAGCCTCTTCGGGAATTATGTAATAGGCAGCTCCCATGAACCCACTGAGTATCCACACCACCAAAAGATTCTTGTGGGTGGCTGTTGCGGCATTGAAAGGAATAATATCATGAAGTACATCAAAGCCCATGTGGGCAAAGGCCATGATAAATCCATAGACGATCTGCAAAACCAGCAGAATTACGCTGAGGGTAAAAAACCACCATGCGACTTGTTGAGATTTATATTTCATTTCGATTCATTTTGTGAGATGAAAAAAAGAGAACATTAGCGTTGGGCACGTTTCCGAAATCCCATGACGCAGCCTATTGAGAGGAAGACGGAGCCGGAACCTTACTCTGCAAATCCGGCTCAGGCGGAAACCCGTTGAGGTCAACTTCGCCGGCCCATTTCAAAAATGCAATGACGTCTGCTGCATCCTGTTCACTCATGCCGTAAGCTACCATCTTGCGCCCGCGGGGAGCCCACGGCGTTTTGACTGTCAGAACGGTTTTGATGTAAGCTTCTCCTTTTCGTTGGTACGCTTTTGTCAACTCCGGTGCATAATAGGCGCCCTCTCCAAATATGGTGTGGCAACCCATGCAGTTGTTACTGTCAAAAATCTTCTTTCCCCGAATCACAGACTCGGTGATGTTCTTGGCGTTGGTTTGCTCAGGTACCTCACGGGCAAGTGTGTGCCAGGTCAGCCCTAAAAAAACCAGAAAACTGATAATCGTTCCAGCAAAGAAAAATGTCCTTGCTTGATTTTTCGATAGCATAGTTTTGATGAATTTAGTGAAAATTGAATCTGAAGAAAAAAAGGACATTTATGTCCGTTTTGACAAAGAGAAAGCACGGGATTGCATTATTCTATGATTTTTATTACCAGAGAAGGGTGATTTTTGCCAATCAGTTTGGTGGGCGAAATTTGCAGGAGATAATCCCAGGTCAAGCCCGGCAGTTGAGAGGGGCCTCAATTCCTGAGTCCACTGCAAAAAGTGGTATTTGCGTCAAAAGAGGTTATTCCTTCTGGAAAAATGTCGGACAGAGTCCGACAAGATATGGTCCCGGACGGAGTCCGGA
>JALWSS010000043.1 GCA_026993525.1 Saprospiraceae bacterium | reverse complement strand
TAGATACCCCAAGTGAAAAAGCAGAAATGGATTTTTGCATGATCCAATATGCTGTGGTCTCCGTGTCCAAACCGTGCCCCAAAGGAAATGATTCATAGCTTTTTAATAACAACCCAATCATTTTGACATGCAAGTTCAACGTAACCAAAAACGTAACCCCCCCTATGAGGAGTAAGGTGCTGATTGTCGTATTAGGTTCTGTCGTCATTCCACCACCAAAGACTTGGCTCAAAGATAAAGATTGGGAAATAATATTTCCGGCAATCTGCAATGCAAAAACCAATATCCGGAATGCGAATCCTATAAAAAACCCGGTGAAGGCCTCACGAGCCATCAATATAACTAGGTCTGCAACATCAGAAGGTCTGGCATGAACACTACTAACGAGTGGGAAAATAAGCCAACACACTAGAAGAGCGAGGATCAGCCGAATTCGAGGAGAAATGGTCGGCTCTCCTAGGCCCGGCAACATAAAAGCTAAAATTGATATTCGAACAAAAACGGCAATGAACTCAAGAATGTTCTCTGAACTCCCAGGTATAATCCTGACCAAAGTGTGCAAGACTTCCACGTCGCCTCCTATGCTTCACCAAGAATAATAGGCTGTTCTCTTGACGGAATTTCTTCATATGCAATAACAGGGTTTTGAATGCCTTTTGCTTGAAGAACTGTATGTATAAACCTACGACGGCGTGCACTTGTGGCAATGACCGCAAATTGCCCGGCCTTAGCACTCTTATTAATCTGCTCATGCACAGAAAGCGCCAACTTATTGAACTCATCCGGAGGTAAAGCGATATCCCTACGACCACTCTCCTGTATGACTTCATATTTTTGTAAGGTTTTTTCCCAAGCATGACCAATTTGAACCAGAGGCAAACGTCCTTTGCTATCCCGGTATTTACCAATAAACTGAAACGACAACCTTTGCCGGACTGCCTCAGAAATTTTATCAGATGTCTCCAGAACTGGCTTTAACTCTGCAATCGTTTCAAGAATCAAAGGTAGATTACGAATGGAAACTCTCTCAGCGAGTAAATTCCGCAAAACTGATTGTAATATATCCAGTGGTACCTTTTCAGGAATGAACTCATCAATTATTTTTCTATTTGAATCGGCCCTATCAAGATCAGATACATTCTTAAATGCTTCTAAAGTTTTTCGTAAAACCCTACGGTCTAGGAGTTTAGGGAAATACAATTGTATGGTCTCTAAAAGATGAGTTGCTAGGACTTCCTCTGGTTCAACAATCGATAAACCGTGCATCACTAACTCGTCTCGGCGTGAACTCTCTACCCATCTTGCCGGTGCCTGATAGACAGGTTCCATAAACGATGTCCCGGGAATATCCGGGAATGCCTCTTTATCCATTAGCACCATAACGTGACCAGGCTTGATACTTCCCTTTGCCACCTCACTCCCTTGTATTTGAATTTTATAGCCTTGTGCCTTAAGAATGGCATTGTCAGTCAATCGCACTGCGGGAAGTAAAAACCCATACTCTGTTGCTACATATTTGCGGATTTTTTCAACTCTTGTGTCAAAGCCAGTTTGTTTATCCATAGCAATTGGCACCAGTTCCTTTGATAGAATAAGGTGTATCTCGTCAATATCAAGAATGTCTCCTATTGTCTTTTCGACAACTTTTTCCTTTTCGTCCTCATTCTTTTGCTGCTCTTGTTCGCTATTGGCCCGATTTTTGGTAATCTTATATGCTGCAAATCCGAGACCCAATGCACCGGCCATAAATGGCAAAAATGGCAATCCTGGAAAGAGAGCAAAGACAACGAAAATAACTGCCACACTACCGAGAGCCGCTGGATGGGCTGAAAATTGTCTAAAAAGCGCTGTGTCAACACTGCCTTCTTCTCGCCCCTTAGACAGCAACAAGGCTGCTGCAATCGAGATGATTACGGCTGGTATTTGCGAAACAAGGCCGTCGCCGAC
>JALWSS010000042.1 GCA_026993525.1 Saprospiraceae bacterium | reverse complement strand
GGGTCGGTTGTCGGTTGTCGGTTGCCGGTTGCCGGTTGCCGGTTGTTCCCGAGCTTGCCTCGGGATCGGTTGTCGGTTGCCGGTTGTCCCCGATACCGAAAGCCGATAGCTATCGGCTTCGGTATCGGGGCCGGTTGGCAGGAATACTCTGGGTAACTCTGTTTTGAACTCCATTCACTCTGTGGTTAATTAAGCCTGCTCGTCGGTCAGACGGGGCTTTATAAGTTTAGCACTTCTCAACGTGTCACGTGTCACGCGTTACGTGTCACGTGTCACGTGTCACGTGTCACGCGTTACGAATTGAGCTACTCAAACAATTCCACAAACCGGAAGGCCTTTCCGTCGAAGAGGCCTTTGTCGCTGAGTTTCAGTTGCGGGATGACCAGCAGCGCCATGAACGACAGGGTCATGAACGGTGCCCGCAAGGTACTGCCCAGTTTGCTTTTCACAAACTCATCAATTTCGGAATACAGCTTTGCGACCTCGTACCCGTCGGCGGTGGTCATGATGCCGGCAACGGGGAGGGGCAGCACCATTTCGGTTCCATCGGCCGACACTGCGCTGATGCCCCCCTTGTTTTCGACGATGAGGTTGACGGCCCGGCAGAGCAGCTCATCATTGCGGCCCACGGCCAGGATGTTGTGGCTGTCGTGGCCCACACAGGAGGCGATGGCCCCGCCCCTGATGTTGAAGCCATTGATAAACGCCACCGCCGGCCGGGCATCCTGGTAGCGGTTGACAACGGTGAACTTCAAAATGTCTTTTTCCTCATCGCCTTCGGCAAAACCGTTGACGGCCATCAGAGGAACCGGGAACTCCTCAGTGACCAGTTCCCCGTCCAGTGCTTTGATGACACGCATGTTGCTGCCGGCGGCGGCGATGCGGAAATCCTCCGGTTTTTTCGGGCCGGTGTTGAAATTGTTGATGGGCTCGCAGGGCACCCGCTCAATGAGGCTTTGGCCCGCTTCGGCCACCAGACGGCCATTGATCCAGGTCTGTTCGATGCGGAAATTTTCCAGGTCGGAAGTCACGATAAAATCCGCCGGATCGCCCACCCGCAAAAGGCCGACCGGCAGCCCGTAATGCTCCACCGGATGGACGCATGCCGCCCGCAGGGTGTTGATGAGGTCGCAGCCTTTGGCCAGGGCCCGGGCCACCAATTGGTTGATGTGGCCCAGGATCAGGTCATCCGGGTGTTTGTCGTCGCTGCAAAACATGATCTGTTCCGGGAACTCTTCCAGCAGCGGGATGAGGGCCTCGAAGTTTCGGGCGGCGCTACCTTCCCGGATGAGGATTTTCACCCCGAGCTGTGCCTTTTCCCGGCCTTCTTCGCAAGTGAAACACTCGTGGTCGGTACTGATCCCTTCGGCAAAATATTTTCTGGCATCCTCGCCCTGCAGGCCCGGCGCATGGCCGTCAATGGGTTTTCGGAGCGCCTTTGCGGCAGCCAGTTTGGCCATTACCTGCGCATCCCGGAAGATCACACCGGGGTAGTTCATCATTTCCGACAGGTAGCGGATTTCCGGCTTTTTCAGCAGCGCCGTCACCGCCTCCACGTCCAGCACGGCGCCGGCCGTTTCAAATGCCGTTGCGGGTACACAGGATGGCGCCCCGAAATTGAACTTGAAAGGCACCTGCCGGCCGTTTTCGATCATGAACTCCACACCCGGCACCCCCACCACATTCGCAATTTCGTGGGGGTCGGAAACCGTGGCCACCGTGCCGTGAACCACCGCCATGCGGGCAAATTCCGACGGAATGAGCATGCTGCTCTCAATGTGCACATGCGCATCCACAAAGCCCGGCAGGAGGTACCGCTCGCTCCTTCCCGCCTCTTCCGTGATTGAAACAATTCTTCCTTCGGCAAACTGCACCCGCCCGTGATATATCCGCCGATGGTGCAGGTCAATGATGTTCCCGGTCAGTTCTTTCATGGAGTTTTTTTTCTTCGTAAAACTGGAGGGCGCAAGATAGGGGTTTTCGGTATCGGGGCCAGTTGTCAGTTGGCAGTTGCCAGTTTGGCACCTTATTTCAGACCAGGCCAACACGTCACGAGTCACGTGTCACGAGTCACGCGTCACGAGTCACGAGTCACGCCCCAAAACATTTTGTTTCACAATTTCAAACAAATCCATACCTTTCGGGCCTGAATCAAACTTTTCGTCTCATGGAATATCCGGAAACGCTGTTTTTGCCCCTGTTCATTGGATTGTTGCTGGGTGGGTTGATCGTGTGGCTATACATGAAGCTGAGCCTTTCTTCCCGCTACATTTCCCGAAGGGAGTTGGAAAAAAGCCACGTGGGCAAAGAACAATTCAGGACTGTTCAGGAGCAATTGGAACAGGCGAGGCAAGCGCTTGCTCAAACGAGCGAGCAACTGTTGGTGGCAGAGCGGGAACTGGCCGTTCGGAAAACCGACCTTCGGCACATGCAGGAAAAACTGGATACCTGGGAGCAACAACTGACGGCTTTGCAGGAGCAGTCGAAACTGGAGTTTGAAAACCTGGCCAGCAAAATTCTGGAAGAAAAGTCCAAAAAGTTCACCAACGAAAATCAGAAGCAACTCAACGACCTTCTCAACCCCTTGCGGGAGCGCATCCGTGAGTTCGGTCAGGACATTGAAAAGCGTTTTTCTGAAGAGGCAAAAGACGTGGTGTCATTGAAAAAAGAGATCGAACACCTGAAAGAACTCAACCGGCAGGTAAGCAGCGATGCCCGAAACCTGGCCCTGGCCCTGAAAGGCGATTCAAAAACCCAGGGCGACTGGGGCGAGATGCAACTGGAAAGACTGCTGGAGGCGGCCGGCCTGCAAAAAGGCGTACACTTTGCCACCCAGGGCTCTTTCAAAAATGATGAGGGCAGGAATGTCAGGCCAGACTTCATCATTCATTTACCCGAAGGAAAAAAACTGGTAATTGACTGCAAGGTATCCCTTACAGCCTATGAACGCTATTTTAACGAAGAGGATGAAAACCTAAGGGAAGAGCACCTGCTGAACCACGTGGACAGCCTGCGCAAACACGTGAAAGGCCTGGCCGCCAAAAACTACCAGCACCTCTACCAGATCAACAGCCCCGACTACGTGCTGCTGTTCGTGCCCATCGAGCCGGCCTTCATCACCGCTGTGCAAAGCGACCAGGGCCTGTTTCATTACGGGCTCGACCACAACATCGTACTGGTGAGCCCCTCTACCCTGCTGGCCACCATGCGCACCGTCTCTTTCATCTGGAAACAGGACGACCAGCGGAAGAACGTGGACAAGATCGCACGGGAAAGCGGCAAACTCTACGACAAGCTGGCGGCATTCATCAAAGACATGCAAGAACTGGGGCAACGAATGGATCAGGCGCACCGGGCTTACACCGCTGCCATGAACAAACTCAGCAATTCCAGCCGCTTTGGCGATACGGTGGTCGGACGGGCACAGCGCATCAAAAAGCTGGGCGCTAAAACCTCCAAAAATATGCCCCCGGAACTCCTCCAGACAGCAGATGAGGAGGATATCAATTAACATTTTTTTTCATAAGAAGGGTGAAATCCACTGATTTTGGCTTCCTATTTGCTTATTTGTAATATGAAAAACTCTGTTTTGCAGAGCTGAACACATTTTTAAATGAGCCAATAATCATGAAAAGACTCTTCACCCTTTTCATCCTCCCACTCCTCGCAAGTTCGCTGATCCATGCCCAATACATGGAAGCCGGCATTCTGTTCGGCGGTGCCAATTACATGGGTGACCTCAGCTCGCAACGCATCGTGCCACAGGAAACCAACCTGATGATGGGCATCATGGCGAGGTACAATTTTTCGCCGACGATTTCAGCCCGTGTTGGCCTGACCCGTGCTACCCTCACCGGCAACGACCAGAACTCGCTGTCGCCGGCAACGAGGCTGAGAAACCTCCACTTCCGGTCGCAGGTGTACGAGTTTTCAGCCCTGGGTGAATACAACCTCTTGCCCTACAACATCCGGGACCAGAAAACCGGCGTGCCCTACCTGTTTGCCGGCCTGGCACTGACCAACTTCAACCCCGAAGCCCAGATGCACGGCCAATGGTACGACTTGCAGCCCCGGCATACGGAAGGGGTGGACTACAGGCGCACCGTCCTCGCCATTCCGTTTGGAGTTGGTGTGAAATTCAACCTGTCTTACAAAGCCAATTTCGGACTTGAATTCGGTGCCCGGAAAACCTTCACCGATTACCTGGACGATGTGAGCAACCGCTACCCTGACGTTATTGGTATGCGCGCTTACGCCCCCCTGAACGCCGCCCTGTCGTACCGGACCCCCGAACTGACCGGTGAATTCGGCGAAGATCCAATGGGACAGATGCGGGGCAACCCCAACAACAAAGACTGGTATTTTTTCGCCGGCATCAACCTGACGGTGAACCTGACGGATAAATACGGCCTCGATTTCGATCCGAAATACGAACCCTTCAAAGAGCACCTCAAACAACCCGACCCGGAAAAACTGAAACGGGAACTGAAGAAAAAGCGCTCGCTGAAGTACCAGCGCAAGCAAAAGCTCAAAGCCAAAAAACAACTGGAAAAAGACCGCAAGCTGGTTGAACGCAAATTGCGCCGTGCGCTAAGGAAAAGGAACAAGAACCCCAAAATGCAGCCCGTGGTGAAAAAGCGGACGAAATAATTACCCTGATCAAAACTGGCAGTTCTTCGAGTGCTGCCAGTTTTTATTTTCCCCCTCCAAACAACTCGATCAGCCGCTTCCGCCGGTACTCGAAAATCCCCTCCACCTTTTTTCCGACGATAATTTTCTGAAGCAAAATACCCAGTGGACCCAACGGCACACGATAATCCAGAATATCGGTCATTTCCACGCCGCCGGGCACTGCTTTGAAATGGTGCTGGTGGTGCCAGATGCTGTAAGGGCCCAGCCGCTGCTCATCAACAAAATATCGGTGCTGTTTCAGGTGGGTAATTTCCGTGACCCAGGTCATCGGGATGCCGGCCAGGGGCTTCACCCGGTAGGTGATGAACATTCCTTCGTACAACTGATCATGCATTTCGGTGAGGGGCACCAGGCTGAACGCCGGTGGGGTCAGCAGTGGCAGGTTGGCAGGCGAGGAGAAAAATTCCCAGGCCTCCTCGATTTTGACGGGCAGGATTTGCTGACAGGAAAAACGGTGCATCGCAAGTTTTTTGGCAGTAACAGCGCCCGGCCAAAAGGGTTCCCGTCATTCGCAGTTTTCGAGGGCCGATTTCACCTGCTCCCAGGTCACTTCCGGAAAATCGTTGCCCCAGGCATTGTTGATGAAATTGATCAGGTTGACGATCTCGAAATCGGTCAGCTCAGGCACGGCGGGCATTTCCCCCTCGTATTCGATGCCGTTTACCACCACCTTTCCGTTCAGGCCATGCCGGACGATGCAGGCCACCTTGCCGGGGTGGTCTCTGACAAAATCGGCTCCGGCAAGGGGTGGCACCAGCAGCTCCAGCCCACCCCCGTCTTCCATGTGGCAATTGGCGCACAGGTTGGTGTAATACAGCTCGCCTTGTTTGTAGGGATTGTCGTGGCAGGCAACCGCAACGATTGTCAAAATGAGCAATGAAAACAAGATTGAACGGCCATTCATAGGGTGCAGGTTTTCATCAACATTGTTTCGGAACTGCAAATAGAAGCCAATTTTACGGAACGGGAAAAGCCTGCTGAGATAATGCAACATCGTTGCTGCAACAGCTAATCAGACCGGTTGTTTTTATGTAAATCTAAAGTTGAACTTTACATTTGCATAAAATTGGGTGTATGTTCATTGATAGAAACCTCCTCCAACCACTTTTGGAACTAAAAGATAAGTTTCCGATGCTGGCCCTGACCGGCCCCAGGCAATCGGGCAAAACCACCTTGCTCCTGAAGGCATTTCCTGATTATGAATATGTCACACTCGAAAATGCTGATATCCGGGATCGGGCGCTCGCCGACCCAAATGCATTTCTCGAGACTTACTCCAACAAAGTCATTTTTGACGAAGTGCAGCGTGCCCCACAGTTGTTTTCCTACCTCCAAACCAAAACTGACCGGGACAAAATCATGGGGCAGTACATTTTGTCTGGTTCCCAAAATTTTTTGTTGCCCGAACAAATTACCCAGAGCCTGGCAGGCAGGGTTGCACTTTTAAAGTTGATGCCCTTCACATTCACTGAATTGGCAAAGGTGAATTTACTGGCAAAAACCTGGCAGGAAGCTACTTTCAAAGGCTTCTATCCGGCCCTGTATGACCGGCAGTTGGAGCCCTTGCATTTCTATCCGAGCTACCTGGAAACCTACATTGAGCGGGATGTCAGAAACCTGATGGCCATCAGAGACCTGCGCCAATTCAGGTTGTTCCTGAAGCGCTGTGCTGCCAACGCCGGGCAATTGCTCAACCTTCATTCGCTGGCTGTAGATTGTAGCATTTCCACGCCTACCGCCAAAGCATGGTTATCGGTGCTGGAGAGCAGCTATGTTGTTTTCACGCTTTCACCCTACTATCGGAATTTCAACAAGCGCATCGTTAAATCACCCAAACTCTTTTTTTACGACACCGGGCTGGTTTGCAACCTTCTGGAGATGGAATCGCCCAGAGATGTTGACAACTATTTCCAACGAGGCAGCCTGTTTGAAAACCTCGTCATTGCCGAGATGCACAAACTGACCCTCCACCAGGCCCGACGGCCGGCATTTTATTTCTGGCAAGACAGCAATAAAAATGAAATTGATTTGCTTTGGGAAAGAGCTTCGCAAATGTTTCTGATGGAAATAAAATCAGGAAGTACTGTCAATGCCGGTTTTTTCAAAAACCTGCTGAAATTTCCCGGAAGGACTGACTCCAGCAACATTAAGAGCTACCTCCTGTATGCTGGTGAAGACCACTACACACAGAACGACATTGAAGTGGTGGGCTGGAGGCACCTGGCTGAATTTTGAATGAACCATCCCAAACCAAACTGCCCAATATTTGTAAGTCTTAAAACAAGCTCAAAAACAAAGGTGATACAATTATGAATGCAAAGGTCATTTTCTCTTTACTCGCGATTTTCTTTTTCCTTGGCACTTCGTGCAACAAAGAGGACGAGTTCGACCGCCTGCCCAGGTGCATGGTGGACAAAATCCTCTTCCTGAAAATGCAACCCTACCCTTCCGGGCTCTGGAAATGGGAATGGGACGGCGGCAAAGGCTATTACCTCAACACGGCCGATTGCCCAGACTGCTTCCACTACCTCTACGACGACGACTGCGAAAAAATCTGCGCTCCCGACGGCGGCTTCGACGGCGCCGGAGACGGCACCTGCCCGGATTTCATCAACCTGAAACAGACCCTGATCTGGAGGCATGATCCGTAAAGCGCCCAACGCCGACCCAACGCTGGCAGGGTTCGGAACCCTGCCCAGCGTTTGCTCCCCCTCTAAACTTTTTATGCCTCTCACAGAGACCTCGGAGCCCACGAAGGTTTTTCTCTGTGTTCGCCGTGGACTTTGTGAGAGGAAATCCCGAGACTCCCGAAAGCTTTCGGGATCGGGAGTGGGATAATTCAGGCCGCAACCGGAAGTTGCAACCTGATGTGGAAACCCCTCTAAACCTCTAAACCCTTCTCAACCCTTCTCAACCTTTCCATTAAATTGG
The DNA here is from genome assembly GCA_026993525.1 of Saprospiraceae bacterium. Lineage (GTDB taxonomy): Bacteria > Bacteroidota > Bacteroidia > Chitinophagales > Saprospiraceae > UBA6168. The sequence continues at coordinate 339 of JALWSS010000042.1, read as the reverse complement.
CACCGGGATTTTCCATTTGCAAAAAACTTCCAGCGCATGAAATGGCTACTGTTTACCCTGTCAATGCTTTTTTGCCTGAACATTCTGGCGCAGAACTTCTATGCAGAAATAGTGTTTTTGCCGGCCTCAACCGGTGCCGAAGGCATTGCCGTTGGTGACTACAACAACGACGGCTACGAGGACCTGTACCTCAGCTTCCCCTATCACCAGAACCAGCTTTGGCGCAACAACGGCGACGGCATCTTCACCAACGTGGCACCCGATTTCGGACTGGACCTCGGCGCCAACGACAACACCAAAGCCGCCATCTGGGGCGACATTGACAACGACGGCTGGCTC
>JALWSS010000041.1 GCA_026993525.1 Saprospiraceae bacterium | reverse complement strand
CTGAGGAACTGAGGAATTGAGCCTGTCCCTGTCCGGCCCGTCTGGCCGACGGACAGGCTCAATTCCTCAGTTCCTCAGTTCCTCAGTTCCTCAATTCCTCCCCCGATGCCGATCCCGAAGAAATTCGGGATGGCACGGGGCTCAGTTCCTCTTTCCATAAAACTCCTCCACATCCCGTGTAAACTGTTCCAACGAAGGCTGGTGGATGTACATCATGTGGCCGGTCTGGAAGTATTTCATGGTGATATTTTTCCGAAGGGCAGGATCGAGGAACATGTGGTCCAGCGTGTATTCGGTGGCGAAGTAGGGGGTGGCCAGGTCGTAATAGCCGTTGCAGATGAGCACTTTCATGAAGGGGTTTTTGTGCAGGGTGCTGCGCAGGCTTTCGGCCACGTTGAGGTACTCGTTTTGCACGTTGGAATAATTCCAGGGACGGGCCCGGCCGGTGAGTATTTCATAGGGTAACTCGCTGAGGTAATTGAGGTAAGAGCCCAGGTGATCGTAAACAGCGGTGGTGAAAGGCCCGTAAATGGTTTTGCTGTAACTGGGGTCAAATTCATAGCGGTCGCCGGTGTCGTCGTAGTCTTTGCCGGTAAAGCGGGAATCCAACCGGCCGACGGTGATGCCTTCATCCCGGCGCAGTTCTTTGCAAAATTTGTGGATCACCGGTCGCAAATTGGCTTGCCGGATGTATTCTTCACTCAATCCCGTGTAGCTGGAGAGTTTTTCGGCTATGCGCTTTTCTTCTGCTTCGGAAAGCCGGTCGCCTTTCAGCAGGGCTGTTGCGTAATCTCCCAGTGCAAAAGCTTCCACCTCGTCCAATAGCTTGCGGAGGTCCGTGTAGGCCGGATTCAGTTGTTTGTGGTACCAGGCGGTGGCTGCATAGGTGGGCAGGAAAAGGAGATAGGGCAGGTCGTTGCCCCTGGTGAATCGGGCGGTCTGGAAATTGGTGATCTGGGAGATGAGGACAAGCCCGTTGAGGTACATGCCGTAGCGGTCGAGCAGGTAATCCGAAAGGCCGGCGGCCCGGGTGGTGCCGTAGCTTTCACCGGCCAGGTATTTGGGGGAGGCCCAGCGTTTGTTCAGGGTGATATAGCGCTGGATGAATTCTCCCACGGCCTGGATGTCTTCCTCAAAACCCAGGAATTCCTTTTTGTCCACGCCTTCCATGGGGCGGCTGTAGCCCGTCATCACGGGGTCCACGAAGACCAGGTCGGTCCATTTGAGCCAGGAGTACTCGTTGTCAACCACCTGGTAGGGCGGAGCCGGCGAGTTGCCTTCTTCGTCCATAACGATGCGGCGGGGCCCCAATGCGCCCATGTGCAACCAGACCGATGAGGAGCCCGGGCCGCCATTGAAAGCAACTGTCAGGGGCCTTTCTGCGGCGTTGTTGACGCCGTTTTTGGTGTAGGCGATGTAGAAGATTTTGGCCCTTGGCTCCCCTTCTTCGGTTTTGAGCAGCATGTATCCGGCCCTGGCCGTGAAGTGAATCTGTTGCCCGTCTTTGAAACGAAGGGTGTGCTGCGTTTCAACCGGTTTTTCCAGCCGGATCAGTTCGTCCTGGCTGTATTGCCTGGTCTTTTTCTCATCGCCCTCGTTTTGACCGAAGGAAGAAAAAGCCAATAAGGAAATGCAAATGACAAGCAGGTATCTGTGGGTCATGGAAGGGGGTGTTTTGTTTCAGAATGGACCTCAATATAGGAGGATTTGAAAATATGTTATCAAAAAGTGCCCTTATTCGTTTGGAGGGGTTGATCCCGCCCCGAATCAAGTTCGGGGCGGGAGGTTTAGAGGGCTATCCATTACCCACAAATCCCCATCACATCGGGAAATGCCTTTGCAACCCGACTTCATTGAATGTGAAAAAAATCCTTCTTATGCCCTGGTGCCCTGGCTGTGCTAAAAAGCCGTGGCGACATCAGCCATCTTGTAACCCGCTGTTTCCTGTCTGCCGACAAGGCAGGAAACGGCGGGAATCTTGCCAGTACCCCTACACACATCCAGCTTCTATTCAAAACATCACATCAGGAATGGCTTTAGCACCAAATTCGGGATGTGGCTTGAAATGGATGCTGATGCTCTGTAAAGATGTTTGATGTGATTGGGAGTTAATCCGCCAACCCCTCGTTGCCCGTCTGGCCGCCGCCCGTCTGGCCGCCGGACAGGGACAGGAAACAAGGGGTTTCAAGATGTTTGATGGGGTAAAGGATGCTTTTTCAAGCCTCGGTTACTTTATGAGTCAGAGCTCTCAGAACCGGAATGGTGGATTTGTGGGTAATGGATAGGGTTTAGAGGGGTTTAGAGGAGTTGAGAGGGGGGGGGTGAATCCCTCTAAACCAAGACTATAGGATTCGGGATTGTGAGTTTCCGCATCAGGTTACAACTTTCAGTTGCGGCCTGAATTTCTCATGCGGTTATACCTCTCACAGAGCTCGCAGAGAACACGGTGAAAAAAAACTGTGGGCACCGCGGCCTCCGTGTGAGGCAATTCCGAGTCAGGGGCGGGATTCGGGATCGGGATCGCCGCCCCTACCACTTCCTTGTTGTGCAAATTCAACTTTTCCAGATTTGCGTAGTTTCTCAGGAAATCACCTGCTTTTCGTTTGTTGCTTTTCAATGGGCTACGCATACCTTTGCAAATCTCCGTCAACCGCTCCATCGCGCCGGATCCGCTCCGGTGAGGAAAGTCCGGACAACGTAGAGCACCACACCACCTAACGGGTGGGTCCCGAGTCATCGGGAACAGAGAGTGTCACAGAAAATAACCGCCCGCCAATTGGCGGGTAAGGGTGAAAACGTGCGGTAAGAGCGCACGGCGTTCCCGGGCAACCGGGAGGGCGGACAAACCTTGTGGGTTGAAATGCCACGTATATCCCGATCCATCGCCCTTCGGGGCAAAGGGCCTGGTTGCTCGCCGGGTTGCCGCAAGGCAGTCGGGAGGGGTAGGCAGCTCGAGGCCGTCGGTGACGGCGGTCCCAGATAAATGGTGGAGGTTCCGGTTTTCCGGAATACAGAATCCGGCTTACAGGTTGACGGGGATTTTTTTCTGCCTTCGGCAGGTTTATCAACCTTTGGTTGGTTTAGGCACCTTCGGTGCGTTTAAAAGCCTCCGGCTGGTTTTTTGGGTGAATCCCGAACACTACCGTTTTCAGATTCCAACACATACTGAATGAAAATCCTGCATACATCGGACTGGCATCTTGGACAGAGACTCACCGGCAGGGACCGGGATGAGGAACACCGGCTGGCGCTTGACTGGCTGGCGGATTTCATCAAAAGGGAGAAGGTGGATGTACTCATTGTTGCCGGTGATGTTTTTGACATCCACAACCCGCCCAACAGCGCCCGGGAGTTGTACTACCGGTTTCTGAGAAGGCTGATGCAATCCAGGGTAAGGCACGTTGTGATCATTGGTGGCAACCACGATTCACCCAACATGCTGGAGGCACCGAAAGAGCTGCTTCAGCTTTTGGGCATTCACGTTGTCGGGGCTGCCAGTGGGGATGTTTCCGACGAAATTATAGAACTAAAAAATGCCGACGGAAAGCTGGAACTCGTGGTGGCTGCTGTGCCATTTCTGCGAGACCAGGATTTGCGGAAGGCCTTTGAGGGCGAGCGCGCGGTTGAGCGGTACGAGCGCGTCCGGGAGGCCATCAAAGCGCATTACCAGGAAGTGGCGGCTCATGTAACAACCCGATACGAACGGCGTGTGCCCGTCATTGCCACCGGCCACCTGTACGCCACCGGGGCCACCAGCAGCGCCAAACAGGACAACATCTACCTCGGCAATCTTGAAAATATCAGTGCAGAGGATTTGCCGGATGTTTTCAACTATGTGGCGCTGGGTCATATCCACCGGCCTCAGGCGGTGGGGGGAATCGAACACATCCGGTATTGCGGTTCTTTGATACCGCTGAATTTCAGTGAGACCAAAGACGACAAACTGGTGGTGCTGATTGAAATGGTGAACGGGGCGGCCAAAACTGTAAAAGAGGAAAAACTGCCCGTTTTCCGAAGGCTGAAAACGATTGAGGGCGACCTGGAATACATCAAAAAAAGGCTTCGAAAGTTGCACCGGGATTACAAAGACGGCCTCTCCCCCTGGGTGGAGCTGGTGGTGGATGAAGAGCACCCGGAGCCGGGCCTTGCCGATGATTTGCGGGAATTTGCTGCCGGCCTGCACCCGGAAATCCTCGCCATCAGGCTGAAACGGCAATCCTGCAGGACCCTCGATGAGTTGGTGGGGGTGGAGTTGGATGCCCTGAGTACGGAAGAGGTGTTCTTGCGCCGTTGCGAAGCGAAGGGAATTGATGAGAAAAACAAGAAGGAACTACTCAAAACTTACCGTGAATTGCTGGAATGGATGCAGCAAAACGAAAGCGCCGGTGCCTCAGGTTCTTAGCTTCTTGAACCGCAGCCGGATCGAGTTTCCAATCACCACTACATCTGAGAAGGCCATGAACAAGGCACCCCACATGGGGCTGAGAAATCCCAGTGCTGCCACCGGAATGGCCACGATGTTGTAGGCAAAGGCCCAGAAAAGGTTTTGCTTGATCGTGAGCAGGGTAGCATCGGAAATGGTTAACGCTTCGGGAATCTTTTTCAGGGAGTTTTTTAGCAAGACCACCTGGGCACTCTGGATGGCAATTCCGGAGGCATTGCCGAGGGAAATACCGACAGTGGCTTTTGCCAGGGCTGCTGCGTCGTTGATGCCGTCGCCTACCATCGCTGTTGGGCTTTTGGCGCTCAACTGCTCGATGATCTGTAGTTTTTCATCGGGCAATTTTTCTCCGTAATATTCATCAATGTTCAGTTGGCGGGCGACGGCGGCGGTCTTGTCTTTGGCATCGCCACTCAGCAAGACCACGCGTTTGCCGTGTTGGTGCAGCCATTGGATGGTTTCTTCCGCCTCCGGCTTAATGTCATCTTCAATTCTGATGGCCGCCAATGGCGTTTCATTTTTTGAGAGGTACAGCGGAGCTTCTATGGCCGGATCAGTACCTGGCAGGCTGAAGCGTTTGGTCCCCAAACGGTATTCGGCGCCGGCTTCGTCAATGGCGAGTACCCCTTTGCCCTTTATTTCATTGATTTTTTTGAACTTGATAGCAGATCCATTGACACTGAAACGCTTGCCGTTTTCAATTTCTTCAACCAGGGACTTTGCAATGGGGTGGTTGGAGTGCCGCTCCATTTTAAGAATGATGGCATTGGCCAGGTTCGGGTCGCCGTTGAAGTATTGAATGTCCCTGATTCTGAAATCACCGGAGGTTAGCGTCCCGGTTTTGTCAAAGACGAAGTTTTTCACTTTCGAAAAAATCTCCACAGTAGCTCCTCCTTTGATGAGAATGCCGTTTTTCGCCAATCTGCCCACACCCACCATTACTGCGGTAGGCGTGGCAAGCCCCATTGCGCACGGGCATGAGATGACCAGCACGGCGATGGAATTCATCATGGCATTTTGAAACGGGAGGCCGAATACGAGGGTGCTCAGCAAGAGGGTCAGGGCGGCGATGCTCAGTACAGCCGGTACGAAGATGCCGCTGATTTTATCGGCAAGCCGCTGAATTTGTGGTTTGTTGTGCTGAGCCGATTTTACCAGTTCGATCATGCGGGCCAGCACGGTGTCCCGGCTGGAAGCCGTTGCGGCAATGGTGATGTTTCCGTTTTGTACGATTGAGCCGGCCATCACCGGGTCGTCTGTGCTTTTGCCGACGGGCAGGCTCTCCCCGGTCAGCATGGATTCATCCAGGTCGGCGCTGCCTTTGAGTACCACGCCATCTACCGGCACCCGGTCGCCTTCGCTGACGAGCAATGTATCGCCCGGCATCACAGCATCCACTTCCACCGTCACCACTGTGCCCGAGGGCATCACTTTGCGGGCGTATTCCACCTGTAGTTCCGACAGCTCTTCAATGGCTGTGGTGGTTTGTTTGACCGCACGCTTCTCCATGTAATTGCCCAGCAATACCAAAGTGATGATGGTGGCGCTGGTTTCGTAAAATATGTAATTGAGTTCATTGGAAAAGGTGCCGATCAGGCTGTAAACAAAAGCAGCGGTGGCACCGATGAAGATGAGTACATCCATGTGGGTGGTGCCGTTCTTCAGGGCCGTCCAGGATGATTTTCCGAAGTGAAAAAATCCGATGAGGTAAACAGGGAGGCAAATGGCCAGTTGTGTCCAGGGATCACTGAGGAATTCCACACCGGCCATCATGAAAAAGTGTCCGGCCAACAACGGAATTGTAAAAATAGCAGCTACGACAAGTTTTCTTTCGAGGGTCCAAAAAGACGGCTTTACCTGGTCTTCCGGCAGGGTATAGCCCAGCTTCCTGATACCTAGTTTAATGTCTTCCAACAAGTTATCGTCGGGTTCCATTTCAAACACGACCTCTCCACCGGTAAAATTGACCGAAGGGTTTTTTACTCCTTTCCTTTCGAGGAGGTTGGCTATATTCGCCGCGCAACTGGCGCAGGTCATTCCATCAACTTTTAATTTGATTTGCTCCATTTGAAACCAATTTTCATCCGGCAATACCTGTTGCCGAAATTTTCCAGAACAACAAACAAAACTGAATTTTGATATGAAAACTCACCAATTCTTTTTCAGCATTTTGGCCATTGTATTTTTCTTTGCTGCCTGCAGCAACGACAACCAAAACAATGCTGCCAATGACAAAGCTCAGGAAACCGAAACAACAGAAGCGGTTCAAAAGTACACACTTACACCATTCGAGCCCTCTTACGATTTTCCGGATGCAAAGCTGGAAAGCATGACCTACAAGGATGGTAAATTCACCTTTACACTGAGCGGTGAATCTTACAAACTGGGTGCTCAAACACCCGATGCCCCTCAAAAGATGTGTGCCAACTCCGCCAAAGGCCAGCACATCCACCTCATCATTGACAACCAGCCTTATGTGGCCAAATACACCAACGAGTTTGAGTACGATGTGCCGGATGGAGAGCATTACATCCTGGCCTTTATCTCGCGGTCTTACCACGAGAGTATCAAACACAACGGCGCCAGCATTGCGAAGAAAGTGACGGTAAAAGATGGCAGCATTGTGGAAGAGGAGCCCATCACCGAGCAAATGGTCTTTTACAGCCGTCCCAAAGGCAAATACGTTGGAAAGGCCGAGACTGACAGGGTCATGCTGGATTTCTACCTCGTCAATGTAGGCCTCAGTGCCAATGGTAACAAAGTGAAGGTCAGCATCAACGGAGAGCAGGAATTTGTCGTGGATTCATGGCAACCCTATTACATCGAGGGCTTGCCCATGGGGGACAACAAAATTGAATTGACCCTGCTCGACAAAGACGGCAATCCGGTTGCTTCACCGCTCAACCCGGTAGAGCGGGTGTTCACCCTCGTGGCCGACCCGGCTGAAACGCAGTAAAGAGAGGAACTGAACCCCGAAGCCGATACCGAAAGCTTTCGGTATCGGCTTCGGGGAGGAATTGAAGAACTGAGGAACTGAGGAACTGAGCCCCGATAGCCATCGGGGGAGGAACTGAGGAACTGAGGAATTGAGGAACTGAGGAATTGAGGAATTGAGGAACTGAGGAATTGAGGAATTGAGGAACTGAGGAATTGAGGAACTGAGGAATGAGTGCACTGCAAAAAGTGGTATTCTCGTCAATCGAGGTTATTCCTTCTGGAAAAATGTCGGACAGAGTCCGACAAGATATGGTCCCGGACAGAGTCCGGAACCAGCGTAGTTGCTGGCGCCGGACTCCGTCCGGTGCCTCATCCAGCCGGACTCTGTCCGGCATGTGAGCATTCAAATTTCCGTCGGAATTAATGAATTAGGGGTTTTTGCAGTGGACTCAGGAATGAGTGCACTGCAAAAAGGGGGGTAAAATCAACTAGTTCTTTGACATGCAAACAAAATTTGGTCTTTCTTGTCCGATGAGGGGATTGCCCCTTGGGCCAAGATGAAAATCCAGCACATAGCCCATGTGAGCCA
>JALWSS010000040.1 GCA_026993525.1 Saprospiraceae bacterium | reverse complement strand
GTGCAGGAAGCCATTGACAAAGGCATGCTGAGGGAGGAAAAAGGCTACAGCGCCAGTCGCAACTACCTGCAAACACCCGTGCTGCTGGAGGCCATCGAAAAGAACAAATTTGACGCAGCCATTGGCGGCGCCAGACGCGACGAAGAAAAAGCCCGTGCGAAAGAAAGGTTCTTCAGCCATCGCGATGAATTTGGCCAGTGGGACCCGAAAAACCAGCGCCCCGAATTGTGGAACATCTTCAACGGCCGCAAACACTACGGGGAACATTTCAGGATTTTCCCCATCAGCAACTGGACCGAACTGGACGTGTGGCAGTACCTGGCCACAGAAGAAGTGCCCCTCCCCTCACTCTATTTTGCCCATCGTCGCAAAGTCTTTCAAAGGGATGGCATCCTCCTGGCAAAGTCGCCATTCATCAAAATGAGGCCGGAGGAAACCGTGGAAGAAAAAATGGTCCGCTGCCGCACCATCGGCGATGTCACCTGCACAGGCGTCTGGGAATCCGAAGCCAAAACCATCGAAGACATCATCGCCGAAGTAGCCATCAGCCGCCAAACAGAACGCGGCGGCCGGGCCGACGACAAACGGTCGGAAACCGCCATGGAAGACCGGAAAAAGGATGGGTATTTTTAGGGATGAGGGATGCCCCGTGCCGATAATTATCGGCATCGGGGGAGGGATGAGGGATGAGGAACTGAGCCTGTCCGTCTGGCGCCCTGTCTAGCCGACAGGCAGGCAGGCCAGACGGGGAACTGAGGAATTGAGGAACTTTTACCTTTCAACAATTTCAACAGCTTCAACAGCTTCAACTCCCGAAAGCCGATACCGAAAGCTTTCGGTATCGGCTTCGGGATCAACAATCTCAACAGTTTCAACAATCTCAACAGCTTCAACAATCTCAACAGCTTCAACAATCTCAACAGCTTCAACAATCTCAACAGCCTCAACAATCTCAACAGCTTCAACAATCTCAACAGTTTCAACAGTTTCAATTGGTTTCGTCAGCTGGTGAATTGGTTCAAATCAGAGGAATTCGCAATGCAATTGCGCATGAATACCGAAAGGCTAATTTCCAGGATTTGTACAAGGAAATGTTCAAATCCATAGATCCGCTTCGGGAAATCCTTCGTAAAACCCGTGAATATATTTCATTAAAAATCCATTGACCTCAACGACCCAGCATAACACAGAACTTCTTCGCTTCACAACAGCCGGCAGCGTTGACGACGGGAAAAGCACGCTCATCGGGCGGCTGCTTTACGATTCCAAATCCATTTTCGAAGACCAATTGGAGGCGGTCAAAACAGCTACCGCCCGACGGGGTGAGGAAGGCATCAACCTTGCCCTCCTGACTGACGGTCTGAAAGCCGAGCGCGAGCAGGGAATCACCATTGACGTGGCCTATCGCTATTTTGCCACACCGAGGCGCAAATTCATCATCGCAGATACGCCCGGTCACGTCCAATACACCCGCAACATGGTGACGGGTGCCTCCACGGCAAATGTTGCCCTCGTCCTCATCGATGCCCGCAACGGTGTCATCGAGCAAACCCGGAGGCACGCCATCATCGCCAGCCTGCTGCAGATACCTCACCTGGTCATTTGTATCAACAAAATGGACCTGGTGGACTACAGCGAGGAGGTTTATGAAACTATCCGCGATGATTTCGAAAAATTTGCATCCAAACTGGACGTGCACGACGTTACCTTCATCCCCATCTCCGCACTGATCGGCGACAACGTGGTGGATCGCTCGGAGAATATGACCTGGTACGAAGGGCCTACCCTGCTCTATTACCTTGAAAACGTGCACATTGGCTCGGATCACAATTTTATTGACTGTCGCTTTCCCGTGCAATACGTTATTCGCCCGAATACCGATGAATTCCACGATTACCGGGGCTATGCCGGCCGCGTTGCCGGCGGCGTGTTCCGAAAAGGCGACAAAGTCATGCTGCTGCCCTCCGGCTTCACAAGCACCATCGCTAAAATTGACACCCCGGATGGTGAAGTGGACGAAATATTTCCACCCATGTCCGCCACCATCTTGCTGCAAGACGACCTCGACCTGAGCCGAGGTGACATGATCGTCCGCGAAAACAACCGCCCGGAAGTCACCCAGGACCTCGACCTGATGGTCTGTTGGTTTAACGAGCGCCCAATGCAGTTGCGAGGAAAATACACCATCATGCACACCACGCGCCAGGTGCGTTGCATGGTCAAAGACATCCAGTACAAAATGGACGTCAACACCCTGCACCGGAACCTCGACGACAAAACCATCGGCATGAACGACATCGCCCGGGTTTCCATCCGAACCACCCAACCCCTTTTTGTGGATGCCTACAGAAAAAACCGAATCACCGGCAGTGTAATCCTCGTCGATGAAGGAACAAATGAGACGATGGGAGCGGGGATGGTTGTTGGGTGAGGAACTGAGGATTTGAGGAACTGAGGATTTGAGGAATCGAGGAATCGAGGAATCGAGATGGCATATACGTTTTATTTTGAAAAATTGGAGGTTTGGCATTTGGCAAAAGATATTGCCAAAAAAATCTATGAAGTGACTGCACAGCTCCCGGATTCTGAGAAATATGGGTTGCAATCCCAAATGCGACGGGCTGCGGTTTCTGTTGCTTCCAATATTGCGGAGGGGGCAGCTCGAAAATCATATCGGGATCAGGCGCATTTTACCCAGCTGGCCTACAGCAGTTTAATGGAATTATTTAACCAATTTTTACTGGCCAAAGAACTCGGCTTTTTGAGCAATGCCTCTGAAGTAGAATTCCGAAGAAAAGTGGAAGAATTGGCTAATAAATTGAATTCCCTTCGTAATTCCCAATTGAACAGAGTATCGGAACCAGAAACCCCATACGGAAATCCCTCAAATCCTCAAATCCTCAATTCCTCAAATCCCCAAATCCTCGAATCCTCAAATCCTCAAATCCTCGAATCCTCAAATCCTCAAATCCTCGAATCCTCAAATCCTCAAATCCTCCAAATGGTCGATTTGCAGTCGCAATACCAGCGCCTCAAGCCAGATATAGACGAGGCCATACAGCGGGTACTGGATTCATCGAGGTACATCAAGGGGCCGGAGGTTGCGGCCTTCGAGGAGGAATTGGCGGCCTGGACCAATGCAAAACACGTCATCGCCTGCGCCAACGGTACCGACGCTCTGCAAATCGCCCTTATGGCTTTGGGACTAAAGCCTGGTGATGAGGTCATCGTGCCCTCTTTTACTTACGTAGCCACGGCGGAGGTCATCGGCCTGCTGGGCCTCACTCCCATCATGGTGGATGTTGACCCCGGCACTTTCAACCTTACCGAAGAATTCATTGAAAAGGCCATTACTCCAAAGACAAAAGCCGTTGTGCCGGTACATCTTTTTGGCCAGAGTGCAGACATGGAGCCTATTCTTGCAATTGCTAAAAAGCATGGGCTGTTTGTAGTAGAGGACAATGCCCAGGCCATCGGAGCTGAATACACCTTCAGCGATGGCAGCATAAAGAAAACGGGTACCATGGGGCATGTTGGCATCACCTCATTTTTCCCATCGAAAAATCTGGGCTGCTACGGGGATGGTGGCGCAATTTTTACGAACGACGACGAACTGGCGGCCCGATTGCGAATGATTGCCAACCACGGCCAGAAGAAGCGCTATTACCACGATGCAATCGGTGTAAACTCGAGATTGGATACTATTCAGGCAGCCATTCTTTTGGTGAAATTGAAATACCTGAATGATTATAGTGCTGCCAGGCAAAAGGCAGCTGCTTATTACGATACAGCTTTCAAGGATATCAATTGGTTACAAATACCTGTCAGGCAACCCAATTCCACCCATGTTTTCCATCAATACACTTTGAAGGTCAAAAATGGTAGGCGGGATGATTTGACACAACATCTGAAATCAGAAGGTATCCCCTTTGGAGTTTACTACCCTGTGCCTCTTTACAAACAAAAAGCCTTCGCTCCATTTTACAAGGGCAATGAGCTAACAGTTACTGAGCAGTTATGCAGGGAGGTGATTTCCTTGCCTATCCATACGGAAATGAATGAAGAACTGCTTCAAATGATAGCAACAGCAGTCTCTCAATTTTGAACCAGCGAGTTACATTGAACACCAGGAAACACATAGTCTCAGTGAATCTTAGCGCTTCCTGTATTTCTGAGGCTAACCACACTTGATGTATTTTGCCCACGATTCAGCGGTAATTGACTCCGGCGCCCAGATCGGCAACGGCACCAAAATCTGGCACTTCTGTCACATCATGCCAGGAGCCGTGATCGGCAATAATTGCAGCCTCGGCCAAAACGTCTTCGTGGCCAACGGTGTCAAATTGGGCAACAAGGTCAAGGTGCAGAACAACGTCTCGATTTACGAAGGAGTAATATGTGAGGATGATGTGTTCCTGGGGCCCTCCATGGTTTTCACCAATGTCATCAATCCTCGCAGTGCCGTCAATCGAAAGACAGAATACCTGCCCACGATAGTGAAAAAAGGAGCCACCATAGGCGCCAACGCCACCATCGTTTGCGGCGTCACCATCGGTGAATATGCCTTCATTGGTGCAGGAGCAGTGGTAACCAAGGACGTTCCGTCATTTGCCCTTGTGGTTGGCAACCCCGCCCGCCAAATCGGCTGGATGAGCCGCCATGGCGAGCGCCTGCATTTTGACGACAGTGGACAGGCTACATGCCCTGGGTCAGGTGAGCAATACGTTTTGAAAGAGGGCAGGCCCGAATTGGTAACAACTGTTGATATTTCGGAAAAATAACCATGCTGTAGGCTTTGTTGCAACTCAATTTAGCAATCAGCAAAATTAATCTCCGAATCACTCGCTGAGTTCACCCTCGATTCTCAGTTCCTCTCCCGATCCCGATCCCGAAAGCCGATAGCTATCGGCTTCGGGATCGGGATCGGGACTCAGTTCCTCAACAATTGAAAAACTTCGCCCTCATCGGAGCTGCTGGCTACATCGCCCCCAGGCACATGAAAGCCATAAAAGATACCGGCCACCAACTGGTAGCGGCCTATGACCGCAACGACTCTGTCGGAATCATTGACAGCTATTTTCCACAGGCCGATTTTTTTACCGAATTCGAGCGCTTCGACCGGCACCTCGAAAAACTCAAGCGGGCAGGCAAGAATATTGACTACGTGGTGGTTTGTTCTCCCAATTATTTGCACGACGCCCATATTCGCTTTGGGCTGCGTATCGGAGCTGATGTTATTTGCGAAAAACCCCTGGTGCTCAATCCCTGGAACGTTGACGCATTAAAAGAAATAGAAGCGGAAACGGGCAAACATATTTACACCATATTGCAATTGCGCCTCCACCCTGCCCTGCTGGCCCTTCGGGAAAAAATCCGGAACGAACCGGCCGGGAAAATTCACGACATAAATTTGACTTACATCACCTCCCGAGGCAAATGGTATTACACCAGTTGGAAAGGTGACCTGTCAAAATCCGGCGGCATAGCCACCAATATCGGTATCCATTTTTACGACATGCTGACCTGGCTCTTCGGAAATGTGAGGGAAAATACCGTCCACATTCACACCCACGACCGGGCCTCCGGCTACCTCGAACTCGACCGGGCCCAGGTGCGCTGGTTCCTCAGCATCAACTACGACACCCTCCCGGAAGAGGTCAAAGCCAAAGGGCAACGCACCCACCGTTCCATCACCGTGGATGGTGAAGAGATCGAATTCAGCGGCGGCTTCACCGACCTGCACACCCGCAGCTACGAAGACATCCTTGCCGGCAACGGCTTCGGCCTCGCCGACGCCACCACCGCCATCCGAATCGTCCACGACATCCGCAAGGCCAGACCGGTAGGCCTGCACGGCACCTGGCACGAGCTGGCGGCACTGCCACTGGCGGAACACCCGTTCCGACAGGGACGATGTTTGAGGGATGAGGGACGAATGATGAGGGATGAGGGATGAGGGATGAAAGGGGGGGGGGTGTTTGTTAAATTCGTTTCAAATAGGTTCGATTTGTCATGGATGCTATTGAGAAAATTGAAGCTTTGAAGAAGCGTACCAAATCAATGGCGTTACGGATCATAAAGATGTACCAAAAATTGCCCAAAACGGTTGAAGCACAGGTAATCGGAAAGCAAGCGTTGCGGTCAGCCACCTCTGTTGCCGCAAATTACAGGGCCGTTGCAAGGAATAAATCCAAGGCTGATAGGATCAATAAACTGGGTACAGTTGTCGAAGAAGCCGATGAAACGTTGTTCTGGTTGGAATTGTTGGTTGAAACCGATATTGTCCCAAAAACGAAATTGGATGACCTGATGGGAGAATGCGAAGAAATCCTCAAAATGACTTCCTCATCCCTTTACAAATTGAAACAACAACGCAGAAAATGAACGGGATGCTGTCATCCCTCATCCCTCATCCCTCATCCCTCATCCCTGATTCATCCCTCATCCCTGATTCATCCCTCATCCCTCATGCCTAAAAAGGTCCTGGTAACCGGAAGTGCCGGCTTCATCGGCTTCCACCTCGTCAAGCGCCTGGTAGCCGAGGGCTGGGATGTTGTCGGACTTGACAATATCAACGATTATTACGATGTCAGTCTGAAATATGCAAGATTGGCCGAATCAGGCATTGCGAAGGGAAAAATAAATTGGGGAGAACCGGTACAAAGTGAAAAATTTCCGAATTACCGCTTCGTGCGCATGCACCTGGAAGATGCACAACCCTTGCAGGAGTTGTTTTCCTTCGGTAAATTCGATGCAGTGGTCAACCTGGCGGCGCAGGCGGGCGTGCGCTACAGCATTACCAATCCCGGTGCTTATATTCAGAGCAATATCGTCGGTTTCGCAAATATCCTGGAGGCCTGCCGACACAACGACATCGGACACCTGGTCTATGCCAGCAGCAGCAGCGTGTACGGTCTCAACGAACAGATGCCTTTCAGCACTTCCGACAATGTGGACCACCCCGTTTCGCTGTACGCCGCCAGCAAAAAAAGCAACGAACTGATGGCGCATACCTACAGCCACCTGTTCAGCCTGCCCACCACGGGCCTGCGCTTTTTCACCGTCTATGGCCCCTGGGGCCGGCCCGACATGGCCCTCTTCCTGTTCACCGAAGCCATGCAAGCCGGAAAACCCATCACGGTCTTCAACCACGGTGACATGCTGCGGGACTTCACCTACATTGACGACATCATCGAGGGCGTGTACCGGGTCATCAACCACCCCCCAAAAGGCAACCCCGGCTGGTCGGGCAAAAATCCCGACCCCGGTTCCTCAAAAGCGCCCTATAAAATTTACAACATCGGCAACAACAATCCGGTAAAATTGCTCGACTTCATCAAAGCCATCGAAAATGCGCTGGGAATAAAAGCAAATATGGAAATGCTGCCCATACAACCCGGCGATGTGCCCGCCACCTACGCCGACGTCACCGACCTGGTCCGGGACCTGGACTACCAACCGGCCACCCCACTTGAGCATGGGATTGGCAAGTTTGTGGAGTGGTATTTGGCTCGTAGCTCGTAGCTGGTAGCTCCCCGAGTACTCGGGGCAGGCTGTGGCTCGTGGCTCGTGGCTCGTAGTAGGTGCTGGTATAATCCTTCATAATCTTCAATAATCCTCAAAAAAACCACAGAGTTAAAGGAGTTAAAAACAGAGTTGAATCCCGAGACAAGCTCGGGGACAACCGATAACCGATAACTGCCAACCGACAACCGTATAGAACCTTCATAATCTTCAATAATCCTCAAAAAAACCACAGAGTTAAAGGAGTTAAAAACAGAGTTGAATCCCGAGACAAGCTCGGGACCAACCGACAACTGCCAACCGACAACCGTATAGAACCTTCATAATCCTCCATAATCCTCAAAAAAAACCACAGAGTTAAAGGAGTTAAAAACAGAGTTGAATCCCGAGACAAGCTCGGGACCAACCGACAACCGACAACTGCCAACCGACAACCGTATAGAACC
>JALWSS010000039.1 GCA_026993525.1 Saprospiraceae bacterium | reverse complement strand
CAACACGGTGACACTGACCGCTACCGACGACCACGGCAACAGCAGTACCTGCACGGCCACGCTGACCATCAACACCTTCCTGGGCATCAGCAACGTGATCATCACCCACGAAAGCTGCCTGGGTTATGGCGACGGTGAAATCGAGATCATCGCTGCCGCAACGGGAGGAGGACAACTGCGCTACTCCATTGACGGAGGGGCTACTTTCCAGTTGATGAATCACTTCACAGACCTCAGTCCCGGCACCTACGACATCGTTGTGGAACTGAGCGGTAACGGAACCTGCTCCACCACTTCCACTGCAGTGGTTGACCCGGGTTCGCCACAGGTGACCTGGTACAAAGACCTGGACGGCGACGGCTATACCGACGGCATCACCCAGGTATCCTGCAGCCCACCGGCGGGCTATGTAGCCAGCGCCCAGCCCGGTGATTGCAACGACAACGACGCCAGCATAAACCCGGGCGCACCTGAACTCTGCAACGGCCTCGACGACAACTGCGACGGCATCATCCCGGCCGATGAGCAGGACAACGACGCCGACGGCTACCGCATTTGCGACGGGGATTGCGACGACACGGACCCGGCCATCAACCCAGGTGCCACCGAGGTGTGCAACGGCATTGACGACGATTGCGACGGCCAGATTGACGAAGGCAATCCACCGGCCAACCAGGTGCATGTCGGCAATGTGGTATTCACCACACAAGCTGCCGTTGACAACTTCTCGCAATGCTATTACAAAATCCAGGGCAACCTGACCATCATCGGCACCGGCATCAACTCCCTTGCCAACCTGAGCAACCTGGAGGAAGTGACCGGAAACGTGCTGATACAGGTCACCGGCCTGCCCAACATGAACGGCCTCGACGCCCTGACCACCATCGGAGGTTCACTGACCATCAAGCTGAACAACTACGGCGCCAAGCTGACCAGCCTGAGCGGCCTGGGCAACCTGAACAGCATTGGCCAGAACCTGAACATCTCGTTCAACTTCAGCCTGAGCGACTGCTGCAGCATTGATGACCTGCTGGCCAATGCCGGCGTGGGCGGTGCCACCATCATCTTCAACAACGCCGCCGGCTGTAACAGCGTCAGCGACATCAGCACGACTTGCAGCAGCAGCATCGTCATCCTGCCCGGCAACGGCATTGCCTTCGGTGAACAGGCCGAACAGCCACGGATGAGTTTGTTCCCCAACCCGGCCACCAGCGAAGTGATCTTGCTACTGGAAGGCCTTGGCGAAGGCGAAACCACACTGACCATTTTCGACCAACAGGGCCGGACGGTAATGATTCAGGATTTGGCTGAAGGCCAAAACACCGTTACCCTTGACCTGGCCGGCGGGCTGTTCAAAAACGGCATTTACATCGTGAGTGCTGTGACGGATGGGCAAAAGCTGACGAAGCGGTTAGTAGTGGCGAAGTGATGGTTCTGTGACCGGGTGGCTTTAAATCACCCGGTCACTATTCACCAAAGTGGATGCCTTTGTTTTCCCGGTCGCAGTCCGGGAAATTGTTTTTTTTCTCCTGTTTCTCTTTTGATTTTTATCAAAAGAAAACAGCCTGAACCCGGTTTGCCATTGCCGACTTGCGCAGTGTAGTAGCTTTTTGATCGGAGTATTGGTGGAAAGGCGTGAGCTTGTTGGTGCCGGATGAACTGGTAAAAGGGATATTTCCCCTTATTGTATTTCTGCAAACTCGTTTCCGGGTTTCTTTTTCTTATATTGCCGGATTATGAAAAAAATGATGATACTCATCGTCGAAGACGACCCCATCATCGCCGCCGACCTGGAGGACCGGTTGTCGGAGATGGGATTTGGTATATTGGGCCCAGTTGCGACCGGCGAAGATGCGTTGTCTTTTTTTGACCGGCAACCCATTCCCAACCTCGTCCTGCTCGACATCCAATTGGAGGGCAAATGGGACGGCATCGAGACTGCCCGCCACATCCGCCAAAAGCACGGCCTACCCATTGTTTTCCTCACCAGCAATTCCGACGATGCCACCTTTGCCCAGGCGCAAAAAACCAGCCCGCAGGCATTTTTGTCAAAGCCTTTCAGGGGCCGTGACCTCAAACACGCCATCGAACTGGCCCTCAGCCATTTTGCAAAAAACGAAAATGCGGACGAACCTTCCGAAAATGCCTTTATTCTCAGGGACCGACTTTTCATAAAAGTAAAAGACCGCATGGTGCGCCTGTTCATCAATGACGTCTTGTGGATAGAAGCGGATGATTATTACTGCAAAGTCATTACCAGGGAAAAACAAATCCTCGTGACCATGACCCTCAAAAAATTTGGAGAGGAATTAGAGGGAATACCTGAATTGATGCGAGTCCACCGTTCGTATATCGTCAACCTGGCCCATGTCGAATCCATTGGGGAATTGTATTTGCACATTGGAAAAAATGATATTCCCGTGAGCCGGAACCTGAGGGAAAAAATGTTGTCGAGGTTGAAAAATGTGTGACGGTTTTGGCTATGAATACAATGGGGTTTTCCTTTGGTTCTACTTTAAGACTTTGGAAATTATGCGAATCAGGGGTTGAAAATTGCTACTGAAAATAAAGGGCCTACGTTTACTAAACTTTCAAATTTTAGTAAACGTATTGGGTAGCCAACCCCTGATTGGCATAAATTAAGAACAATGAACTACATCATTACATATTTAATCGTTTTCTCTCTGTTTCTTACATTCCAACATGGAGCAGAAGCCTCAAACCTACTCGATAGCTTAAGCCAGGTTGCCCACGAAAAAGTGAATGAGGGACAATTGGACGAAGCCATGGAACTTTACCTGCAGGCCTTGCAAATGGCAGAAACGGAGGGCAAGGGGAAAGAAGTGGCCAGCATTTTTTATAGCATTGCCCTGATCCACCACTTTCAGAACAACAATGAAAAAAGCAGGGAATACCTCGAAAAGTCTATGGACAAGGCCAGGGCGATAAAGGATTCCTCGCGGATTGCCCGGTGCTTTTTGTTGTCAGGCGTATTGGAATATCATTCGGGAGATATGGAAGCCTGCATCCCTCTTTTCCAGCAAAGTGCGGACATATTCCGGGCCATCGGAAAATATGCTTCCGCTGCTGATGCCATCGCAAAAGTGGGCAACATATACGAAACACAGGGGAGGTATGTCGAGGCCACACCGCTTTTTGAACAGAGCCATAAGGCGGCCAGTCAGGCACAGGATACTTTAAAGCTTTTGACGGCTACCATCAACTTGAGCGGAAATGCTTACAACCTGCACGACTATCCCAAAGCACTGGAATATTTGAACATCGCAAGGGAACTGGCCGTCGGGCTTGAACGTGATTTTGAATATCAGGAACTGCTCAAATTAGAATCGTACATTTACGAGGGAATGGGCGAATTGAAAAAATCCAATGAGATTTTGTGGAAATATGTGGAGCACCATGACAGCATGTTGAATGTGGACCGCACCCGGCAGATTGCAGCATTGGAAACCAAATACGAGACCGAAAAGAAAGAAGCGACCATCCAATTGCAGAAAAAGCAACTTTCCCTGCAACATTCCAGGCTTTTGGCCATCGCTGTCATCCTTGTCTTTGCCCTGTTGGCCGGGGGGGTGCTTTTCCGCCTCACCCGCCAATTGCGCAAGCGCAACGAGGAAAAAGAATTTTTGATAAAGGAAATCCACCACCGCGTCAAGAACAACCTTCAGGTACTCTCCAGCCTGCTGCACCTGCAGTCCCGCCACATCAAGGACGAAAGCGCCCTCGATGCTGTGCGAGAAGGCCAGACCCGTGTGGAGGCCATGAGCCTCATCCACCAAAAACTCTACATGGGCGACAACCTCGCCGCCGTCGAAATGCAGGACTACCTCTACAACCTCGGTGACACCCTGCTCGATTCCTTTGGCATGGACAACGAACGGGTGAAAATAATTTACGATGTCAAACCCATGCACCTCGATGTGGATATCGCCATTCCTTTGGGGCTGATCATCAATGAGTTGGTGACTAATTCTTTAAAATATGCTTTTCCAGGCAACCGGAATGGAAAGATTGAAATTGCCCTTTGGAAAAATAAATCAGAGCAGCTTTGCCTGAAAGTCGCCGATGACGGGGTGGGCAAAGATGCCGCACATACCCCCAAAAACAGCACTTCCTTCGGTACCAACCTGGTGAATATTTTGAGCAAAAAACTGAAAGGGAAAATAGAAAAGCAGCACGAAAACGGCTATGCTACTTTGATTGTCTTTGAGCCGTTCAGGATGGCTGGATGAAAGAAAGCAGCCACGGATTGCACAGATTCACACGGAACAAGAAAGATAGCCACGGATTGCACGGATTTACACGGAATAAGAAAGATAGCCACGGATTGCACGGATTCACACGAAATAAGAAAGATAGCCACGGATTACACGGATTCACACGGAATAAGAAAGAAATCCGTGTTAATCCGTGGCAGAAAAAAGATCGCCAAGGATTACACGGATTCACACGGAACAAAAGAGTAATCCGTGGCGACACTTTAGTAAATCACCTAACCAGCCGCTTGTATTGCAAACTCGCTGCTCCAAAATTGACAATCAATCCGAGCGGGCATTTCCCCAATGCCATATAATTGAGCGTCCATTTTATAAATGCATCAACGATACCGCTCACTGCTTTGACTTCCAGAATCACATCACCATAAACGACAAAATCGGCGTAGAAATAATGAGGAAGGATAATGCCTTTATAAGGAACCTCGTATTTCTTTTCCCTTTCATACGGAATACCCCGTTCTCTGAATTCATATTCCAAAGCGTCTTTGTAAACAATTTCCAGCAGGCCCGGGCCCAATATTTTGTGAACTTCCATGCAGGCACCGATAATCGGATAGCTCTTTTCGGCGTAACGTAATTTGCTCATAGCAGATGATTATTTGAGTGAAAAACAATCCATGGCAGAAGAAAGATAGCCACGGATTGCACGGATTTACACGGAACAAAAGAGTAATCTGTGGCAGAAAAAGAGATAGCCACGGATTGCACGGATTTACACGGAACAAAAGAGTAATCTGTGGCAGAAAAAGAGATCGCCAAGGATTGCACGGATTCACACGGAACAAAAGAGTAATCCGTGCAAATCCGTGGGAATCTGTGGCAGAAAAAGAGATAGCCACGGATTGCACGGAATTACACGGAACAAAAGAGTAATCCGTGGGAATCTGTGGCAGAAAAAGAGATCGCCACGGATTGCACGGATAGAGTAAATAATTTGTAGCGAAAAAACAAACCTTCCCTGAATAATCCCCGCCTTTCCCTGAATTTCCTATTGACCAAAAAGCCAATAGCCCCAACTTGGCTCCATGTGCTCCACCAAGATATTGCTGCTCGAAGACGAACCTGTCATTGCCAGTGATTTAAAAAAAGTACTGGAAGCAAAAGGTTATCAGGTTTTTCATGCCGACAGCGCAGCAAAAGCCCTTGCCCTTTGTGACCGTCACCTGCCAGATTTCGCCATCCTCAATTTTCAGCAAAAAGACATCGGGGACGGCATGGCCCTTGCCTGCCTGCTCCGCATCCGGTATCTGGTAAAAATCCTTTTCGTGACAGGTGCCCGGTCAAAGGATTTATCTGGCTCTCCCGATTATTATGCAGGCTACGAAGTGCTGTACAAGCCTTATACCCGGCGGCAGTTGCAAAAAGCCCTCTCCAAATTTCTGACCTGAATCCAGTCCACAATCTTTGGTCTTCAGTCTGAACATGGCAGTCTGCAATCCCCGAATTACTGTGGAAAGGCCCCGTCCCCCGTAAAATCCGTTCCCTGAGCAATTCCCGTCTTTCCCTGAATTCTTCCCAGCCCTTCCCTGAAAAGATTCTTCCGGCAGCCTTTTCCGCCCTTAGTTTTGGTGAAAATCTAACCGAAGTTTATAAAATTCAATTTGACATGAAAAAGCCAACCTGCCTTCTCACAAGCCTTGCCCTGTCCTGTTTCCTGCTGGCCGCTTCTGCCCTTCGGGCACAGACCTCCCAGGACATCATTGACGACCTGGTAGAGTTTGCAGTCCTGACGGACGGGGCCAACTGGGACACCCCCTGGCCCATTGATTTCAGCCAGAACCCTCCCGTGCCCCTTTCCGATGCCTGTGGGTGGGACGGGGTCACCTGCAATGCCAACAAGGACGCGATTATCGAAATAGCTTTGGACTCCATCGGTATTTCCGGAAACCTGCCCCCCTTCTGTTCTTTCCTTTCCAATCCCGGTTCTATAAGATCAATTAAACTCAGCAAGAACAACCTTACAGGGCCTTTGCCGGACATATCCTGTCTTAGCAGTATGAAAATCATGAGTTTAGACAGCAACAACCTCACGGGCCAACTTGACCCCGCGCTGGCGTCATTGCCTTTGCTTTCTTTTTTAGATATGAGCCACAACCAGTTCGTCGGTGACATCCCGGAATTTCCGAATAAGTCAAATGTTGAAATTAACTTATCGCACAATGATTTAACCTTCATACCACCTTCCTGGACTGTTTTCAGGCGCGATATAAGCTACAACCGCGTCAAACTTGACGGCTTCCCTTGGACCTGTGATATTGAAAGCCCCATTAATGCTTGTTCCCCATCGAAGCCATTCCCGCTCACCCGGCAGGGGAACACCCTTTCGGCCATTGCGGCTGCGAACAGCGTGGCCTACATCACCTACGACTGGATCAACGAAGGGACGGGGGCAAGCACCACCCTGGTGGGCACGGAGCTTTACACCGTTCCCGACACGGGGAACTACCACGTGGTGGCCACTCTGGGCACCAGGTCCCAGGTCAGCGAATCCATGGCAATCACCTGCCCGCCCACCAACATCGCCTACGTCAACGAACAGGCAACGGGCAACAACGACGGCACTTCCTGGACAGATGCCTTCACCGACCTGCAAGATGCCCTCGCCCTTACCAATATCTGCTCCAACATCACTGAGATATGGGTCGCCGCAGGCACCTATTACCCCACCTCCGGCACCGACCGCAGCAGCTCTTTTGTCATGAGAAATGGGGTGGGCATTTACGGCGGCTTTGCCGGCACGGAAACCCTGCGCTCGCAAAGGGACTGGGTCGCCAACGTCACCACCCTCAGCGGCGACATCGGAGCGCCGGGGAATAATTCGGACAACTCCTACCACGTCATTTCCAATGACAACAATGGCCTGGACAGCACGGCGGTATTGGACGGCTTTACCGTTACGGGGGGGAATGCAAATGGAAGCAACTTTCGCTTAAATGGTGGCGGGATGTTCAACCAATCCTCCTCCCCGACCGTGACCAACTGCTCCTTCAGTGGCAACTCGGCAATAATCGACGGTGGCGGGATGTACAATACCTCCTCCTCCCCGACCGTGACCAACTGCACCTTCAGCGGCAACTCGGCAAGCGAAGGCGGCGGGATGTGCAACCAAGCATCCTCCTCCCCGACCGTGACCAACTGCTCCTTCAGCGGCAACTCGGCAAGCGTCGGCGCCGGGATGTACAACCAAGACTCTTCCCCGACGGTGACCAACTGCACCTTCAGCAGCAACTCTGCAACCACCGACGGTGGCGGGATGTACAACCAAGACTCCTCCCCGACGGTGACCAACTGCTCCTTCAGTGGCAACTCGGCAACCACCCTCGGCGGCGGGATGTCCAACAACGACTCCTCCCCGACGGTGACCAACTGCTCCTTTAGCGGTAACTCGGCAAGCTTCGGCGGCGGCGGGATATCCAACAACGACTCTTCCCCGAACCTGACCAACTGCTCCTTTAGCGGTAACTCCGCATCCAACAACGGCGGGGGGATGTTCAACAACTTTTTCTCCTACCCGACGGTGACCAACTGCATTTTCTGGGGCAACAGCTCCGAAATTATAAACCTCATCGCCGGCACCCCCACCGTCACCTATTCCATCGTGCAGGGGGGCTACGCCGGCACGGGTAACCTCGATGCCGACCCCCTATTCGTCAGCCAACCCGATTTCAACAATGCCCCGACCACGGCAGGCGACCTGCGCCTGCAAACCTGTTCCCCCGCCATA
>JALWSS010000038.1 GCA_026993525.1 Saprospiraceae bacterium | reverse complement strand
ACTTCCGGTTGCGGCCTGAATTATCCAACGGTTCCGCTTGGCTCCTGTTTTCAGCTTCTTTTGCATTGGATTTTAATTCAGGAGCTGACTGGAAGTCAGCGCCTGATGTCGGTCCAGGCGAAAACATTTGGTTCGATCCTGTTTCCCACATTTTGCGGGGCTTCGGGTCGGCGCCAGTGGGGTTCCGCATCAGGTTGCAACTTTCAGTTGCGGCCTGAATTCATCGGCTTTCAGGATCGGGGTTTCCTCTCACAGAGCCCACGGCGAACACAGAGAAAACCTCCGTAGGTACCATGGCCTTCATGTGTGGCAAGCTCACGACCACCAACCCCGAAGCCGATTATTATCGGCACGGGATCAACAACCTCAACAAATCAACAACCTCAACAAATCAACAATCTCAACAAATCAACAACCTAAACAATCTCAACAATCTCAACAATCTCAACAAACAGATTACCCTTATTGCACTTTATCCGGAAAACCTGGAAGGAGAAGTCATGGATCACAGGGGTTTCCTTCGGCAAAACACTCAAATGCAGCTTGCTCCAGGAGCGCTTCCGTGTTTTTAATCGCTTTATCCGGGGGCATGCCATCGGGGGTGATTTGTTTGGCCAGGCAAAGGCCCGTTTTTCGCCATTCTTCTTCGGAAGCAGCAAGTTGTCCGCAAAAAGCGATCACGGGAACGCCCCTTTCTTGAGCAGCCCGGGTGAGTTCATGCACCAGCTTGCCCCGTTTTGATTGTTCGTCGAAACGGCCTTCTCCGGTGACGACCATGCCACAGTGCTTCAGGGCTTCGTAAAAGCCGGTTAGTTTCATGATCGTCCGGGCACCACTGACCAATTTGCCGTTGAGGAAAGCCACGGCCCCTGCGCCCAGGCCACCTGCGGCTCCGGCGCCCGGCATTTCAATCAGCGTATGTCCGAATTGTTCTTCCAGGATGTCGGCGAAATGCCTCAGGCCAAGGTCGAGGAAAGCCACGTCTTCCTCACTGGCCCCCTTTTGGGCACCATAGGTAAATGCAGCTCCGTCGGGACCGCAAAGGGGGTTGTTCACATCGCAAAGCACTTCTACTTTTATTTCTGTTTGGGTCTTTGGCGGAACGATCTTTTGCACCTGTTCCAGGTGGGCTCCCTTTGGTGGGATGACCTTTCCTTCGGCATCCAGGAATTTCCATCCCAGGGCAGCGGCCATGCCCATGCCTGCATCGTTGGTGGCGCTGCCACCGATGCCGAGCAATATTTTTTGCGCACCGGCCCCGATGGCATTTTTGATCACCTCTCCCGTGCCGTAGGTACTGGTGTGCATGGGATTGCGTTCGTCGTGGCTCAACAGTTGGATGCCGGAGGCGGCGGCCATGTCTATCAGGGCCAGTTTTTGTGCTTCCACAAAATACCAGGTGACCTCCAGGGGGCGCATCAGGGCATCGTGGACCAACGCCCTTCGGGGCTCGGCTTTGAGGTGGTAAGCCAGTATTCCGGCCGTGCCTTCGCCGCCGTCGGCCAATGGGAACAGCCGGCAGGCCAGCGCCGGACTGGCCCGCAGGATGCCTCTTTGAATGGCTTTGCCGGCCTCCAGTGCCGTGCAAGCGTGTTTGAAGGCATCAGGAGCTACCAGGATCGGTTTTGTTATTTCAGCCATACTCTTGTCAGATAGTCGTCGGAGGTTATGTAAAGCGCTTTGCCACCGTTGCCGATGGCGCAATTCGAATTGGGCACACCCGTGATGAGCTTGCCCAGCAATTGCCCGGAGGGCGAAAAAACGTACACCGCACCGGGACCGGTAGCAAAGAGGTAACCCTCCGGGGTCACTTTCAATCCATCCGGCAGGCCGGTGAAGGTGCCGGTCACCTGATCGGTGGCGTCGTAGAGTATCCGGCCATTGCGAAGCGAACCATCTTCGGCAATGTCATAAGCCATCCAGATGGCCTTCTTTTCGTCGGAATTGGCCACGAAAAGGGTGCGCTCATCCGGCGACAAGGCAATGCCGTTGGGGCGGGTGAGGGAGTCCACCAGCAGGTCCACGCTGCCGTCGGTATTGAGGCGGTACACGCCGTTGAAGGGAAGCTCTTTGGCGGGGTCGTCGTCCTGGCCCGGCAGGCCGTAGGGTGGGTCGGTAAAGTAGAGGTTGCCGGCTTTGTCAAAACAGGCGTCGTTGGGGCTGTTGTAGCGCTTGCCCCGGTAGTTGCCGGTCATCGTCTCAAAATGGGGAGCGGGTTTGGTCAGGGGTGCAGCCATTCGTGCCACCCGGCGGTCGCCGTGCTGGCAGATGACCAGCCGGTTTTGGGCATCGAGCAGCAAGCCGTTGGAGCCCTCGTGACCACTGGAATCCGGCCCCGTGTAGCCGGCGGGGGTCAGGTAAACACTGGCGCCGCCGGCCTCGGTCCATTTGTAAATCTTGTTTTCCGGAACGTCAGAAAAAAGCAGGTACTCGCCTTCGGCAACCCAGACGGGGCCTTCCGTCCACACATAGCCGCTGTCCAGCAGTTCTATGCGGGCATCAGCCGGCAGCAGCTCGTCCAGCCCGGCAGCGAGGCGCTCTATTTTACCGAAGGAAGGGAAAGCAGTGCCATGAACTGAAGAATCCGCACTTTCCGGGTTTTGACAGGCAGTGGCCAACAGCGCCATTGCGCCAGCGAGGTAAAGAAGTTTGTGCATCGGATCAGGGGTGAGTATTATTTATGTTGAAGCAAGGCCCAATTTAATACTCCTCCTGCTTTTGCCAATTGAAATTTGCTTTTCCTTCGGCAAACGCCAAAGCAGCGCGTGTTTTATACCTTTGCAGCCCGTCGGCAAATCACTCCGGCACCCTCGTTTACCATGGATTTAAAGTCGCAGATCAACAAAGAGAAGCTGCCCCGCCACATCGCCATCATCATGGACGGCAACGGCCGATGGGCCAAACAACAGGGCCTGCCCCGCGTGGAGGGCCACCGCAACGGTGTGGTGGCCGTGCGCGAAGCCTCCGAAGCCGCCGCCGAACTGGGCGTGGAGTACCTGACCCTGTACGCCTTCTCTACCGAAAACTGGGCCCGACCCGAAACCGAAGTAAACGCCCTGATGGCACTCCTCGTGGAAACCATCCAAAATGAAATCAAAACCCTCAACGACAACAACATCCGCCTGCGGGCCATCGGCGACATCGAAAACATGCCGCCGCACACCCGGGAAGCCCTCCAATGGGCCATCAATGAAACAGCCAAAAACAGCGGCATGAACCTGGTGCTGGCACTCAACTACAGCGCCCGCTGGGAACTGGTGGAAGCCGCCCGCAAACTGGCCCGCCAGGCCGCCTCCGGCCTGCTGGACCCCCAATCCATCAACGACGAAGTGTTCGCCAATGCCCTATCCACCACCGGCATGCCCGACCCCGAACTGCTCATCAGAACCAGCGGCGAAAAACGCATCAGCAATTTCCTGCTCTGGCAAATTGCCTACGGCGAACTGTGCTTCCTGCCCATCATGTGGCCGGAATTCCGCAAAGAACACCTCTACCAGGCCATTATTGACTACCAACACCGCGAAAGAAGGTTTGGGAAAACGAGCGAGCAATTGTGAGTTGGTTTAGGGTTTAGGGTGTAGGGTGTAGGGTTTGGGGGGGCTGGCTCATTTGTTCTTCAGTTCCTCGATTCCTCGATTCCTCACCCTTGGTTCATAGTTCATGTGTGAGAAAAATTTTCTTCGCCTGCGGCAATTGGGGGGGCTTCCTGTTCAGTATTTCCATTCTTCATGGGCTAGTGGAGCACGGTTGAGTTCTGTCCGCTGGATTCGCCACTGGGGCATGAACTGATCCATGTAGGCTCTAAACCGATCGTTGTGGTGTCGCTCAAGTAAGTGCACCATTTCATGAACCAGTATGTATTCCAGACACTGGGGTGGTTTTTTCATAAGTTCGAGATTTAGCCAGATGCGTCCGGCTTCAATGTTGCAGGTTCCCCAACGAGTTTTCATTTTTTTGATGCGTACTTCATTGACCTGGACACCAATGATGGGCTCCCATTTTTGAAGCAGCCCGGGAATGAGTTTGCGCATTTCCCTTCTGTACCAGCGTTCGAGAACTCTTAGCCGACCCTCCCGGTCAGTACCAGGTGGGATGGTTAATTCAATGAATGATTTACCTTGCGTTTGAACCAACCATTGATTTTCTTTTTCAATCACTTTCAGCCTAAACCGCCTGCCGGCAAAATAGTGGCTTTCTCCCGATACCATTTCGCGAAGTGATTGACGATCCTGTTGCTGAAAGCTGTTCTGTTGGCGTCTTATCCAACCTAATCGGGAAATCACTGCCAGTCGAACCGTTTCATCATCAATGGAAAAAGGTACAGCAACCCTGACCCGTCCATCTGGCGGATAGACAGCGAGGTGCATGTTTTTAATGTCCTTTCTGACAATCAACACCTCGATATTACTGACGGTGATTGTTTTGGATTCAATACTCATTTTGCTGACTGACGATTTCCATTATACGTTGAATGGCCAGTTCATTTTTCCATGGCAGCACTTCCTCGATCGCTTTTCGGACCAGTCTGGTTTTGAAGTTATTTCCTCTCCAACCATCCTGTCCGGACTGACGGATGGCTTCATCGATCTTTAAAGACAACGCAAAGATGTCAAAATCCGGTTTCGATGATGAATAGGTCATGGTTTCCAGATCCTGGGCTTGTTGAGCATTGAGAATGGGCAAAAGATTGTCGAAGAGGGCTTGCCTGGCCGGGGTGTCAATTCCCTTTGGATACTTTTTGCTTTTTTCGGGTTGTTTGACCTGGGCGGCAAGTTCTATGATCTTTTTCAAATAGGCCTTGTACTCGATCATTTCCTTTCTTCTGCGCTCGATCAGATCGTCGAGAAGTTTTGACATTTTTTCGTAGTATGCCGGATTGACTGCTGTTTTATCGATGATCAGTTTGCGAACGTTGTTTTCTATCGTTTCAGCCATGGCATCATTGTTTCCATTCATTCGCGTCTTCAACGAATCCAGCGTCGCTTCACTTTTGTCGACGAGCAGGTCAACCAAAGGTATGTCATCAAAAGAAACCAATTTTTCGCTTTCTTCTGCCCTGATGTAGGTATCCATCAACTGTCTCATAGCGGGTTCGTATTGCTTGAGGTCGATGTACTCTCCGGCTGCTATTCGAACAGTGTCTTTCATGGCAGTAAAGTGGCGAACCTCTTCCCTGAGTTTTTCAATTTCCTCCTGGCTGTATCCAGCTTCTGGCAACTCGTTGGCCAGATCGGTGTATGCACGGATCAGAGAGCCTACCAGTTTATAGAATTCGTGTCTTTTGGCTTCATTGGCTCGAATCTGTTCTGCATCGCCGCTGTCTTCCGTAACGAAATAGTGCAGGTATGCAGATTCGTCTTTTGGAAGGGCCACGGGCTCACATAAAGCTTTGAGGGATTCTCTCAACTGATCCAGTCGTTCCCTGCCTTTTTGGAGTCTGTTTTTCAGAAGCCCGTCAACGTCTTCCCTGGCGTAGCCGTCGAAAGCTTCACCCGTGTAATCTGCTATGGCTTTGGCTACTGATTTGAACAAGTCCCGGTAATCTATGATGTAACCATACTCCTTGTCTTCGGTGTGCAGGCGGTTAACCCGGCATATGGCTTGAAACAAACCGTGATCTCGAATTTGTTTGTCGATGTAGAGGTAGGTTGCCGAAGGAGCATCAAATCCGGTCAGCAGTTTGTCCACGACGATCAGCAATTTCATTTGACCTGGCTCCTCGATGAATCGTTTTTTAACTTCCTGTTCGAAACGTTCGATTTTGTACATGGCCTTTTCCTCGTCTTCCTCAAACCAATCAGCCAGCATCTTTCTGTAGATGTCGTATTGGATGAGCTTTTCAGTGAGTCCCTCTCCGCTTTCTTCTCCTTTGATATCGTTGGGTGATGGGCGGTAAGAAGTCACGATGGCACATTTTCCTCTGAGATCTGTTTCCTGAAACATACCATAGACACGGCAGGCATTGTAAATGCTGTCCGTTACCAGAAGGGCGTTGCCATGGCCATCCATCAAACGGGGTTTTCTGACCATGTCCAGAGAGATGTCAGCAACAATTTTTCGAAGGCGGTCCTGGGCGCTCAGAATTTTTTTCATGGTGCCCCATCTTTCCTTCAACTGGGCTTTGGCAAAATCCTGAAGGCCTCTCGTTTTGGATTCAAACCATTCATCCACTCTTTCCTGCGATGTAATGGCCTGGTCGATGTCTCTTGCCTCGTAGAGGAGGTCAAGCACCACTCCATCCCTTACTGCCTCATCGTACTTGTAAGTATGAATGTATGGGCCGAATATCTCGATACTGGTGGCCTTGTCTTTTTTGAGCAGGGGCGTGCCGGTGAAGCCGATGAAAACGGCATCAGGCAAAAGGGTCTTCATGGCCCGGTGTAATTTTCCGGATTGGGTCCGGTGGCATTCATCGACAAATACGAAAAAGTTCCCAGCTGGTCTGAAGCTCGGGGGCAGGTTCTTCTTTATTTCTTCCACATAGGCCTCTATGTCCTCTGCCGATAACTCATCACTTCTTCCAAATTTGTGAATCAACGAACAAAGCAACCAATTTTCCGGACTGGAGAGCACCCGGACCAGGTCGCTTCCGCTTTTGGTCCGGTAGATGTCCTCATTCACACCGTGGAATACTTTCTCAATCTGTTCGTCCAGTTCAGTTCTGTCAGTGATCAACAGCACCCTCGAGTTCTCGATGTTTTCTCTGATCCACCGTGCCAGCCAAACCATCGTCAGGCTTTTGCCACTGCCCTGGGTGTGCCAGATGATACCACCGTGCTTTCGTTTGGCATATTCCTGTGCTGCTTTCACACCAAAGTACTGGTTGTGGCGGCAAACTTTCTTGGTACCTGCATCGTACACCACGAAGTCATGGATCAATTCAAGCAAGCGCTCTTTGCGGCACAGTTGCCATAGTTCCTTCAGTAAACTGTTGTCTTCACATCGGGGGTCAGCAACTGACTCTTTCCAACGAAGCCAATACTTTTCCGGTGTTCCAATGGTTGCATAACGCAAACCCTGTGATTCATTGCCCACCATAACGAGCTGAATTCCAGTAAAAAATGACTGGATGAACTCCGTTTTTTGATTGTCAAGGTTTTGTCGGATACCCTCAGTGATCGAAACCCCCGATCGCTTGAGTTCGATGACACCCAGGGCAATGCCGTTTACATAAAGTACCAGGTCAGGACGTTTGGTCCGGTTGCCACTGACAGTGACTTCCTCTGCAATTGCAAAGTCATTGTTTTCCGGCTTTTTCCAATCGATCAGCCACAGGGTGTGGTGCTGCTCCCCAACAGCAGGCAATACCTTCACCCCATAGCGCAAGAGCCGGTATACCTCCTGGTTGGCATTGTACAGGTTTTTGCTGCCTCCAATCAGGGTGGCAGCCTGGTGCAAATGTCTCAGTGCCTGCTCTATCAGACGGCCGCCGTGCCCCCTTTTGTTTAGCCAGGACTTGAGCAACTCCTCTTCGATGTGGCTGTTGCCGGGGCGGTCTTTCCAGTTGCCCAGGTATGTATAGCCCAGTATCTCCTCGAAAAAGTCGATGACCTTTCGTTGGGTGATGAACTCAGCTTTGGGTTTGGCATAGTGGCTCATGTGGAATGTATTTGAAAACTGATCTCAGGCGCACCCCTTATGGTTCCTGCATGCGTACGACTTTCTTTTGCATGGCTTGCTCGATGACTTCCAGTAATCTCCTTCTCCTGTCTTCCAAAAATTTATCGAAGCTGTCATTTCTTAGTAATTCAGCTGACAAGGCATGGCTCTCCAACAGTTTATCCATTTCCCGATCAGACAGTTGCACTTGCGGCTCATTTTGAATCCGACGAAGATATTTGGAAGGAGCGTCTCCACCAATTTTTCGGTTAGCCTTGTAAGAAATAGGTGTTTTGTTCAGAATCGAGTCATAAACATCCCGTTTGATTCCCTGTGCAATACACCAGGCTTTTGGAAAAATATGGTGAATGTCGAGTGCCATCTCGCCGGCATCCAGTTCGTGAATGGAGGCCTTCCAAAACCAGTCTTTGGCACCTTTGCGGAGCACCAGCACATTGATGCCCTTGTAGGCAGCGCTCAGACGAGACCTGAGCGTGTCGAGGCGTTCGGGCTGGAAGGATGCATCCCTGATGGTACGGGGCACCGTTTCATCGTCATCGAACCATTGGAGAAGTTCCTCATAATCGTTGGCAATGCGCGTGTCCACCGCCCCACCATATAGCTCGCCCAGCACGCCGCACCAGTACCATCGGGCCAGCTTGTCATAGATGCGAGGCTCCAGCCAGTGGTTGCCGATGCGTGCCATTACGGCGGCCAGTGGGATGACCTGGGTGCTGTAAGGCAACTCCCGTCGATGATAAATACACTCTTTCCGCAAAAATCTGCCTGCCAGCTTGAAGCCCTCTTCCACTTTATCGGCCCATTGCTTCCAGGCGTTGAGGGGCAGTAGCAAAACATCCCCGCGCTTGGCGCTAACAGGCCTCACCTGCTTGTTGGTCTTGCCCGAAGCCTGGTCTGCTTTTTTTTGCTCATGCGTATGGATCAGCGTCACGGCCTGCAAAAATTCAGTTGCCTGGGTGCCTTGCAGCAATGGGTCTTGTTCCAGTCGTTCCTTGCGAGAGCTGACTTTTCGGATATCAGAACCAAACCAGTCGTCGCGCAGGTTGTATTTATCGGCAGCGTAGCTGGCCGTAATCAGTTCGAAAACCGAGAGCTGCACACCACCCGTGTTGACTTTTTCAAATACAAGGCAGACGGCTTCTTTGGATGTTTCCTTGTTCAACTCGATGATGGGCAGCTGATAGTTGCGGAACGCATTGATGATGACCTTGCGAAAATCCATGTAGGTCTTCATCAGCGTCGGTGCCACATCCATGAGGGTGGTTTCCCATCGATCGGAATTGATGATCTGATTGCAGGGGAAGTACAATTGCTCGCACTCCAATTCGGTGGTAGAAAGATCCAGCTCTACATCCCGCCCGAAGTTGGTTCTTACCTGTCGGTTCTCATCCACGGTCTTGAGGGCTTCTTCCAGGTTGCCGGGGTTTTCAAGTGCCGCTTGTATGTCGAAGTAGTAATACCGTTGGATGTTTTTGCCCTTGGCTGTGCGTGTCTGAACGGGTGTGGTCAGCGCCAGGGTTTGGGTCAGTGTCGTCAGGCGCTGTTGCCCGTCGAGAATCAACCTGTCGGGTTTGGTATCGTTGTCAATCAATGTTTCGACTCCTTCCACCGGCCTGGTTTCAAAGCGGACTTCCCCGCCGTTTTCCAGCAACATGACTGCGCCGATCGGGAAGGAACGGGCCACGCTGATCAGCAGATCACGGATGTGGTCATCGTCCCAAACCCAGCCGCGCTGGAAATCCGGCAGTTGAATCTTGCCGGAGGTGATGTTTTTAAGCAGATCAATCAAGGGAGCTTTGGTACTGTCGAATGTACTCATGGTCTGATGTTTTTGAATTTAAGAATGATAAAGGTTTTAT
Source organism: Saprospiraceae bacterium (assembly GCA_026993525.1). Lineage (GTDB taxonomy): Bacteria > Bacteroidota > Bacteroidia > Chitinophagales > Saprospiraceae > UBA6168. The sequence continues at coordinate 18,435 of JALWSS010000038.1, read as the reverse complement.
ATCTGCCTGTGTTTTTTCCGAAGCAACCACTTATGGGTGGCTCATTTTGGAAGTGTTTTCTCCTAAGTATGATTGGTCTTCATTGTATGACTGAACTACCCGGTGTTTTCATTGGCCGATGCCACCTGCACGATGGCATCCAATTTTTCCACGATCTCCGGATCGATGAGTTCTACGGGTACCAAACGGGCCAGTGTATGGTAATCTGTTTTTCTCATGAGGTTCTGCAACTGGAGCCTCTCGAAGTATTGCGGAAACAAACGATCCAGAAAATCATCGCTGGCTTTTACGTCTTTCCACCATGAATCTCCCCGGTCTCGCAGGGCGATGGGCGGAACGAGATCCCGGATGCAGCCCTCCATGATTTCGCGGCGCCGATCCCTTTGCGAGCTTGCAAAAAGAGGACCCATCTCCTCGTCGGCAGTGGCATTTGCTGCTTCGGCGTAGCTCAGCAGCACCTCCGGCATACAAATGTAGTTTTCGATTTCGCGGCGCTGCCACATCATTTCCTTCAAATGCTCTCTTTCGGGCAATGCGGTGTCCAGCCGGTCGTAGATGGCGATGCCCCTCAGTGCCGGATATGCCTCCCGCAAACCGTAAAAATGATCACGGGCCTTGTTGGGCTGGTTGAGGACGTAGTGTACGAACGGCCGCGCCAGGTGTTCCTCCGCCGGATGCCCGAGCGTTTTGGCCAGCGCCCGCAACATGGCCAGGTCCGTGCTCCCTTCGAGGTAAAGCACCCAGCCCGTCTGTTCGGCCTGGTAGTATTGGTCGAAGCCAATTTCCTTGAGCGACTTGAGTAATTGACTGCCGCGGTCATCGATGCGGTGGGGTTGGCCCACGAAGGCGATGACGATGTCCCGGTCGGCCGCTTCGTTGAGTATGACCTCGGAATGGCTGGCAGCGATGATCTGGCCGCTCTGGCGGTTGGCTATTTCGGTAATCAGCTCATAAATCTCCCGTTGCCGCAGAATTTCCAGGTGTGCATCCGGCTCGTCGAGCAGCAACACGGCGCCGGGATTGGCGTACTGGTATGCCAGCAGCAGCAGTACCTGCTGCAAGCCGCGCCCGGACGAGGACAGATCCAGTTTTACCTTGTTGAGGTCACGATAAGACATTTGTATCTCGCCGCGCTCGACGATGTACTCAGGCGCTTCCAGCTCCACGCCGAAAAGGTTGTGTATGTGCTTTGTGAGTTTTTCCCAGTCTTCTTTTTTCTCTTCGTAAATTTTGTAACACAGGTTGCGCAGCACCTCTGCTGTGCGCCCCTCACCCATGCGCACATTGATGGCGCCGGGGTCGAGGCGGGTCTCATTGGCGGCCAGCCCCGACATGGGCGGCAGGTAAGCTATTTGCACATGCCTCACGGCTTCCGGAACGGGCATCCGCGAGGGTTCAGAACTTTCTTCTACCAGCAGGGGGCGGCAGTAAATCGATTCCTCGTTGGCGTAGTCGAACTCCATGCCGCACTGCCATTGCCTGTCGTTCGTAACACCTTCCACCACGATCTCTATCCGGACATTGGCCGTGCGCAGCTTGTCGTTTTCCTTCTGCATGTCACGAACGTGCAGGTCTTTCCACAACAGGTTGGCCCGCGGTACGGGAATGGCGATCAGATCCTTCCGGTTGATCGTGACGCCCGGACGCTTTTTCGGCACCTCCTGTCCGATCCCCCTTTTTTCGATCCAGCGCTTCACCCCCACATCCCACAATGCCAGCGCCTGTAAGGCTGCCGTCTTGCCCGAGTTGTTGGGACCGATGCAGACGACCACTGGGCCCAGCTCCAGCTCCACGGCGCCGAGGCGCTTGAAATTGCGTACGGTTAGTTTGGTCAGCATCGGTTCATGTGTTTTGCAGTTCTTTTTCTGTCTCCCCCACCAGCCGCACCTTGCCCGTCAGCAGCACCTGCATCATGCCCTGCTTCACCTGCCGCACCTTCTCCCGCTGCGCCTCCAGCGCGGCGATCTCGGCGTCTATGTCGGAAAGCACGGTGGCGATGGCGCGTTGTTCGTTTTTTTCCTTTGGCAAACGTACTGGAAATGCAGCCAATGGACCTCGAACAATCTGGGGTTGGCCTGTTCCAGTGATACAAGATGATAGATCTTGATTTTTCATCAAGTGATAAAAGAATTCTTTGTCAATATCAATATTGTGATCTACATTTAGAACCATTGCATTGCCTGTAATCCAGCATTTATCAATTGTTCTGTTTACTGTACCACAGGTTGAGCCACGACAAGTAACTATCACTTGCCATGATTTGTGGTTCGTTTTATCGTAATATCCAACAACGCCATTAGCTCCATATACTGGGAAGCCAAATTCCTTGAAATTCTTAGATGAAATTGTCACAGGTTGGTACAAATCGGCCACCTCCCCCAACCTCCTCGTCACCCACTCGCCCGTGAACCCCGGCAGCCTCATCTTGCCGGTGAGCAATTGCTGCATGGCGGCGGTTTTGAGGGCGCACTTCTTTTCGATGAGCGCATCGAGCAGCTCCAGCAGCGCATCCACGTCCGAGAGGACTCGGGCAATGGCGCGTTGCTCGGATTTGTCTTTTGGGAGAGCAATTTGAAACTTAGCTATTCTAGCAAGGGCTAATTTGGGTTGAGCACCAATTGTTTTGATAGCTTCAATTTGCTTTTGAATTGTATTGGACATCAACCAATACATCAGATAGGTTTGATCACAGGTTATATTTGTAATGCGATCTGCATTTTCACTTAAATTAGCTCCATTCAATTCCTCAGGTACTACTCCAACAAGTCCTAATGTTCCTGCAACACTGATAAATATGTCTTCTGTAAATATTCGATACTGCCTAATTGCAGGGTATGCTTTTATTGGAACGTACTTGATATTACTTATGTCTATCCCACCGAAGTACATGTCTGAAACTCGGATATAAGGATGGGGGGTTGGCTCATCTTCAAGCTGAAAACCCTTAGGTAATCTTTTGCCGCCTTTGACTTGCGCAATGTCTTGTACATTGACAACCTCCCACTCTTCCGGTATTACCCCTACTTCCGTCTTTTTGTATCCGGGGGGTAGGTTTGTGTCTTTGTGCATTACCATGACAGTCCCATCGTTTTGAGGTGATCGTGTACTTTTTGGGTGAGCTGTGCCACATCCTGCTCAAGTCCGGGCAGGGGGCGTTCATAGCGCTCGTGCAGTTCCTGCAGTCGGGCGGCCAGGCGGTTGGCGATGGCGAGGCTCTGCTCGTGCAGGGCTTTTTCGAGGGCGGCGCGCCACTTGTGGCGGATGACCAGCTCCTTGATTTCTTCCTCGCTGAGGCGGTCGTATTGATGCAGCACCTTTTTGTCGAGTGCTTCGAGGGCGGCTTTGGCGGCTTTTTTGCCGTCGCTTTCGGCTTCTGCCAGCTCGAGGTAGTGTTGCAGAGCTTCTCGCTCGGCTTCGTCTTCGGCGTCGTTGCGCCGCAGCTCTCTGAGGCGGGCTTTCACGCCCGTTTTGGTGAGCTTGCCGTTGTCGTCGGCGGCGGTGCTGAGCAGCCCCTCCTCACCGCCGTGCTCTTCGGCGTACTCTTCCAGGGCCTCCGTGGCGGCTTCGGCTTCGGCATCGAGGCGTTCCGCTTCGGCCACTTCTGCGGCAAAGAAACGGGCGGCCACGATGTGGGGCGGCAGCAGGTCCATCTTGAATTTGCGGCGCCCGATGGTGAGGTCGGGCATTTCCTTGATTTTGCGCTGTTTGTCGTCGATGACGCCGCGGGGGCGGGCGGCTTCGGTCCAGCCTTGGGCGGCGATGAGATAGACGTCGTCCTGCATGGTCTCCTGCCAGTAGTCCATGAGCACCTGATAGACGTCGTAGGGATCCAGCAGGGGCAGGTCGCTGAAGCGCGCCAGCAGGTCGTCGGCCAGTGGCCGGATGAGCAGGCGGGGCAGGTCGTTTACCCGAAGGGCAAAGAGCATTTTTTCGTGGGTCTTCCACCAGAGGTCAAAGCGATTGATGGCCCTGTTTCGGAAGGCGGTATAATCTGGATGCGAAAAGATGGTTGGTCGCAATTCTCCGGGTGGCAGTTGGAGTTCCAGGTAGGCTGCCGGATATCCGTTGTTGGTAAATAACCAATTTCGGAGCTTGGGAAATTCCTGCCAGTACGGGTCCATGCCGTCCACGTCGCTGGCAGGGATGCCGCCGTTGAGATGGGCGTGGAGGTCGTGCTCGTCTTCGTCTTGCCTGCCGTCAATGTAGCGGGGTATGTTGAGGTTGTAGTCGTTGTCTTTGATTTCGTCCGTGGGCACCAGGCGTGCATAGCCGGGCACTTCCGTCTGCGTGCGGAAGGTATCCACGATCTTTCGGATGTCGCGCTCGCGCAGGCGGTTCTTGTTGCCGTCCTTGATGTAGTCGCTGCTGGCATCGATCATGAAGATGCCCTTGCGGCTGGCGGCGTCTTCCTTGTCGATGACGAGGATGCAGGCGGGGATGCCGGTGCCGTAGAAGAGGTTGGGCGGCAGCCCGATGATGCCTTTGATGTAGCCCTGCCGGACGAGCTTGCGCCGGATGTCGGCCTCACGGTTGCTGCGGAAGAGCACGCCGTGGGGCAGGATGATGGCGCCCTTGCCGTGGCTCTTGAGCGACTTGATGAGGTGCAGCAGGAAGGCGTAGTCGCCGTTCTTTTCGGGTGGGATGCCGTATTCGAAGCGGCTGTAAGTGTCTTGTGCGGGGTCGAGGCCGTTGGTCCACGACTTGGCCGAGAAGGGAGGGTTGGCCACAGCGAAGTCGAAGGTCTTGAGACTGCCGTCTTTTTCCCTGAAGCCCGGGTCGGCCAGGGTGTTGCCTCGGTAGATTTCGGCGGTGGGGTAGCCGTGCAGGATCATGTTCATGCGAGCCAGGGCCCAGGTGGCATTGTCCATTTCCTGGCCGTAGATGGCGAGATTTGCAGTGTGGGCCACGTCGGCGGCCTTGATGAGCAGGGAACCTGAGCCGCAGGTGGGATCGTAAACGGTGGGCCTAACGATTGTGGCAGCTACCTCGATGCCAATGACCTGTGCCATGATGCGCGACACTTCGGCGGGGGTGTAGAACTGGCCCTTGCTTTTGCCGCTTTCGGTGGCGAAGTGGCGCATCAGGTACTCGTAGGCGTCGCCCATGAGGTCGTCACCCTCGGCGCGGTTGGCGCTGAAATCGAGCCCCTCGAAAATGCCAACGAGGCGGCTGAGGCGGTCCTGCATTTCCTTGCCTCGACCGAGCTTTGCCTCGTCGTTGAAGTCGGCCTGGTTGATGACGCCTTTAAGGTCGTTGGCTTCGGCCAGCCGTTCAATGATCTTGTTGATCTTGTCTCCTATTTCCTTGTGGCCCTTGAGGCGCACCATGTCGTCGAAGCTGCCGTCGGCAGGTACCTCAATGAGGGTATTGGGATCGGCTTTGGCTTTGTCAGAGACGTATTTGACGAAGAGAAGGGTGAGGATGTAGTCTTTGTATTGGGAGGCATCCATGCCTCCACGCAGTTCGTCGCAGGATTGCCAGAGGGAGTTGTACAGTTGTGATTTCTTGAGTGCCATCGGTGTGGTGTTCCTGGTAGTGTTCAAGACATACGGATCAACACAGAGGTGTTGTTTCCGTCAGGTAAATTAATTTTACCTGGCTGGCAAATGTAATCAATGCCATGTGCAATACAAGAAAGACAGGGAGGTTCCCAACAGGTAAGTCGGGCACGGCTGGCAAATTTTGGTTGAGGAGTAGGTAGTAGAGACGTTGCACCGCAACGTCTAAACCAGAAGGGTTTAGGGTTTAGAGTGTAGGGTTTAGGGTTTGGGAGGGCTGGCTCATTTGTTCCTCATCCCTCATCCTGCCGAAGGCAGTCCCGAACTTGTTTCGGGATCATCCCTCATCCCTCATCCCTGTCTCTGTCACGCCATTGCATCATTCCCCATCCCTCTTTCTTTGGTGGCTTCGAGGATTGCTCTTGCCAGTTCCTCGATGCCATAGCGGTCAACCTCATCGTCAGCTGTCAGGGACAGGCCGAGGGTGATGAACTGATTGGCTTCGTAGAGATCCTCTTCGAGTTTGGTGAATTGATACCGTTCAAAATAGGCTTCACTGAGTCCTTTTAAAAACTGAATCCTTTGGCCTAAGCTGGTTTCTTTCACCGATTCCCGGAGGCCGGTTCTGTACCACTTGATCGCATTGTTGATATCCTTCACTTTTTGTGAAAAATGCGCCCGGGTCAGGCAGGCATTGCCAAGCATCAGATGAGTGTCAATAAATAACTCTGTCCTTTCATAGGATTCTTCCATTTTTCGTGATAGCGACAATGCTTTTCTAAAGTATCTGATGGCTTCGTCAATCTGGGAGGGGTCTTTTGTCAATTCGACTTTCTGGAGAATGAGCATTGCCATGCTTGATATGACGTGAGCTTTTTTTTCGAATTCATCGTGCATTTCATTGATCGCAGCCTTGTAAATCCGGATGGCCTCATCAGCAAATCGGGGTTCATTGGTAAGCGTGAATTTAACGGTATGAATCTGCCCCACGAGAAGTTTCAACTCATCTGACATGGCAAGATCGGATGCGAGCTTTGATGCACGGGTAGTATGTTCAAGTGCTTTATCGAGGTATTCCGGATCGCTCATAAACATACCTGCCTCGATGCTCAGGTAGGCGGCATCAAACAATTTCTCGAATTGGAAAGGTGCCGGAGTTTCTGGAAACTGTGGGTCGCTCAGGACTTTATCCATCAATCTGATGGCCTTGCTGATCACTTTTGAATCATTCCTCCTCTCGTATTGTTGCTTGAGTTTCTCAATTGCCTGGATATTCTTCCGGATTTGTTTGGGGGGCTCATAATCGTACATCTTTACTACCTCCCCGAGTTTTTCTATTCCGAACTCTTTGTACATGGCAAGAATTGTCCTGGTTTCCAAAAGTGGCTCGATGGCATCTTCTTCCACATCATAGGCCGCTTCAATCAGTAAATCGATGAGATCGAATGTCCTATTGGTGAGAAGAACCGGATTCTTTGCAACGATTGACTGGAATTCTTCAAGAGATTCAGAACCGACCAGTTTCAAAATCAGGTTAGTTATCTTCTCATCGAGGTATTCCAAATTGAGCGCTCTTTTTTTTCCTTTAGCCATGGTGTGTTAAGTTTAATTGATTGCGTCGCCCCTGCCAGTCGTGTTGCTGCAGCAACTTGCCAGCAAATATATCCGATTGGTTACAGTTCTCAAGAATTAACTCCGGTATCGTAAAAGGCTCCTATCCACTGCCAACCACTTTCATCTCCCGTCTGTTCAGCCTCTCCCTGTCCCTGTCCCTGTCCGGCGGCCAGACGGGCGGCGGCCAGACGGGCGGCTGGACAGACGGGCCGGGCAAGCTCACCCCTCATTCCTCATTCCTCATCCCTCATCCCAACCAGTTCCCTCGCGTTCGCCAACGCCGATTCACTCGGCGGGTTTTGGCTGAGCATGACGGCGATGGAGCGGATGCGTTCGTCCTCGTTGAGCAGTTTCACACGGGTGAAGGTGGCGTTGCCTTCCACGGTTTTATAGACGAAGTAGTGGGCGTCGGCTTTGGAGGCCACCTGCGGCGAGTGGGTGATGACCACCACCTGGTGCCGGTTGGCCAGCTGGCGCAGGATGTTGCCCATGCGCAGGGCCACATCGCCGCCCACGCCGGCGTCTATTTCGTCGAAGATGAGGGTGGGCAGGGGGATGGCGCTGGCCACCAGGCTCTTGGTGACCAGGGTGAGGCGGCTCAGCTCGCCGCCGCTGGCCACGTCTTTGATGTGCTGGAGGCGGCTACCGGGGTTGGCAGCGAACAGGAAGCCCACTTCGTCGGTGCCGGTGGGGCCGGGTTCGGGCAATTGGCTGAAATGCACCTCGAAGCGGGTGTGCGGCATGGACAGCTGTGCCAGCAGTTCCAGCACTTTCTTCTCAAATGCGGGAACCACCTCCTTTCGCCGTTGTGACAGCTCCGAAGCCTGTTGCCGCAGGCGAAGGGACAGCTCATCGAGTTGCTTTTCAAGCTTCCCGAGTTCGGTGGAGAGGTCGCCGAGGGCCTCGAAGCGTTGCTGAAGGTCCCGATGTATTTGGAGTAGTTCCTCTACGGTGTTTACCCGGTGTTTGTTTTGCAGGCGGTAGATTTCATCCAGCCGCTGTTGGATTTCCACGATGCGCTCGGGGTCGAACTCCGTTTCTTCGGCCAGTTTTTCGCACTCGGCGCCGATGTCGTCCAGTTCCAGAATGGCGCTGTCGAGGCGCTCGTAGAGGCGGCTGGCGACGGGGCTGAACTTTTTTATTTCCGACAAAGAGCGCAGCACTTCACGCAGTTGTCCGCTCACGGGATTTTCCCCTTCGGCAATGAGCTGCCAGGCAGCGGAGAGGGTGCGTTTGATGTCTTCGGCGTGGTTGAGGCGGCGCAGTTCGGCCTCCAGTTCGTCCTGCTCGCCGCTCACCAGTGCCGCCTTTTCAAATTCGTCAAGCTGAAATTGCAAAAACTCGCTTTCCTGTGCCGACTGCTGGTTTTGCCTTCTCAACTTCTCCAGTTTGCGGCGGGTTTTTACGAAGTCCCGGTAAACGGCCGAGTAAGCTGCCAACAGTTCCCGGTTGCCGGCCAGGGCGTCTATCATGCGCAGTTGGAAGGACACGTTGTGGATGTCGAGGGTGTCGAACTGCTGGTGGAGGTCCACCAATGCTCCGGCCAGGCGCCGCAGGATGTCGAGGGTCACCGGCGTGTCGTTGACGAAGGCCCGGGATTTACCCGAAGGGGCAAGCTCGCGGCGGATGATGCACTCGTCGAAATAGTCGAGGTCGTTTTCTTCGAAAAACGGCTTGAGGCCGTAGGCTTTTACATCGAAAGTTCCTTCGATAACGCATTTTTTGCTTTCGTCAAAAAGGCTTTTGGAATCGGCCCGCTCGCCCATGATGAGGCCCAGTGCGCCCAGCAGGATGGATTTACCGGCGCCGGTTTCGCCGGTGATGATGGCGAGGCCTTTCGGGAACTGAACTTCCAGCTCCTCGATGATGGCATAGTTTCGAATGCTCAGGCGTTTGATCATGTGTTTGTTCGTTCTGAAGCCTTTGTTTCTGGTTTCTCACAAGCCGGCTGCGGCGCGTACCATCATGTGTTCCGGGTGGGGGCAAAAGTAGCGCTTGTTCAGAAGATATTTTCTTTCGCCCGCCGGCAGGCTGACTTACCGGGATTCATTCCGTGGCTATGGCTACATTTGCCCCTCTTTTATTGAGGAACTGAGCCCCGATGCCGATAAGTATCGGCACGGGGGAGGAACTGAAGAATCGAGGAACTGAAGAATCGAAAGTGACCATTGCTTCCTCAAATCCTCAAATCCTCGATTCCTCAAATCCTCACCATTCAATCAATGATCAAAATCGGTGTCATAGGAGCCGGCCATTTGGGCAAGATACACCTCCGCTGTTTGCAGGAGTTGGGGGAGCCCTTTGCCCTGTGTGGCTTTTACGACATAGATGAAAAGGTGGCGGCAGCGGTTTCGGAGCAATTCCAGGTCAAGGCCTTTCTCACTCTGGAAGAGTTGATCCAGGCTACTGACGCAGTGGCGGTAATCACCCCGACGGTGACCCATTTTGACATTGCCGAAGCGGCCATCGAGGCCGGCCGGCATGTATTCATCGAAAAGCCGGCGACGCAAACCCCCGGACAGGCAGCCCGTTTGTTGCAATCGGCCGAAGCCCGTGGTGTGCTGGTGCAGGTGGGCCATGTGGAGCGCTTCAATCCGGCCATGCTGGCAGTGCAGCACCTGCCACTGAACCCCATGTTTGTGGAGGCACACCGCCTGGCCATGTTCAACCCCCGGGGCACCGACGTGCCGGTAGTGCTGGACCTCATGATCCACGACATAGACATCGTGCTGAGCCTGGTAAATTCACCGGTGGCAGGCATCTCCGCCAGCGGGGTGCCCGTGGTCAGCGATACGCCCGACATTGCCAACGCACGGGTGGAGTTTGAAAACGGCTGCGTGGCCAACTTCACGGCCAGCCGCATTTCGATGAAACAAATGCGCAAGGTGCGGCTGTTCCAGAAAGACGCATACATCAGCCTGGATTTTCTGAAAAAAGAAAGCCAAATACTGCGCATGTACGATGAGCAAAACAAACCCGCTGACGGCCATTTTCTGGAACTGGACACCCCTTCGGGCAAACGAATCATCACCATGGACATGCCCGAAGTGGGGGAGGTAAACGCCATCAAACTGGAGTGGCAGGCCTTCGCCGACAGCGTGCTGAACGGTGCCCCCCCGGCCGTAAGCCTGAAAGAAGGACACCAGGCCCTGGAGGTGGCTTATGCGATTATGAGCGAACTCGTGACACGTGACGGGTGACACGTAACACGTAACACGCAACACGTGACGGGTGACACGTGACTCTCAACCTCATAATCCCTATAATCCTCATAATCCCTATAATCCTCATAATCCTCATAATCCTCTATAATCCTAAAAAAACCTCATCATGAAAAAACTATCCGCGGACAGAATTTACCCGGTCAGTTCAGGGCCCGTTGAGGGCGGGGTCATTGTCGTTGACGACGATGGGAAGATACTGGCGGTGGACAGTGCCGCTGACCACGACCCTGCCACGGTGCAAAAACTTCAGGGAGTCATCGTGCCGGGTTTCGTCAATGCCCATTGCCACCTGGAGTTGTCGCACATGAAAGGAGTGGCACCCACGGGCACGGGATTGCTGCCTTTCCTGAAAACCGTGGTCAACTACCGGGATGTTTCCGAAGAGCAAATTCTGGAGGCCATCGAAAACGGCGACCGGGAGATGTGGGAAAACGGCATACAGGCCGTGGGCGACATCTGCAACAAAGCCGATACCGCTGCCACCAAATCCAAAAGCCGCATCCGCTATTATTCCTTCGTCGAAATGTTTGACTTCCTGCAGGATGACTGGGCGCAGAAAACTTTCGACGGATACATGGAAGTGTACAAACAGCAGCCGGGAGAAGGATCACACCGAAAGAGCTGTGTGCCCCATGCCCCGTACACCGTTTCCAAAAAACTCTTTGCCCTCATCAATGAAGCAAACGCCAGCGAGGAGCCATTGACCATCAGCATCCACAACCAGGAGACCGTTCACGAAGACGATTTTTTTCTTCGCAAAACGGGCGACTTCAGCACCTTCTTCAAAGATTTCGGCATTGACATGAGCGCTTTTGAGCCCACCGGTCGGCCCTCGATTTACTACGCCCTGTCGCACATGGATGCCCGCCACCGGAACCTGTTCGTGCACAACACCATGACCCAACCGGAAGAGATCGAGGCAGCACAGCAGTGGAGCAATGGCAACTGCTTCTGGGCCACCTGCCCCAATGCCAACCTCTACATCGAAAACCGGCTGCCCAATTACAGGCACTTCCTCCACACCGGCGCCATTGTCTGCATCGGCACCGACAGCCTGACCAGCAACTGGCAGCTCTCCATCCTTGAAGAAATGAAAACCATTGCCCGCTACCAGAGCTATGTTCCCTTCGAAACACTGCTCCAATGGGCCACCCTCAACGGCGCCCGGGCACTGGGCTTCGACGATGAACTCGGAAGCATTGAACCCGGCAAACATCCGGGACTGCTCCTCCTCGATCTGGAAAAAAATTGGGAACTTGCCCCCGAAACGAAAGTAGTCAGGCTTGTTTGAGGAACTGAGTCCCGACATTCGTCGGGAGAGGAACTGAGGATTTGAGGAACTGAGGAACCGACAAGCAGGAATCAAAAGCATGAAATAATCCTTCAGCCTAACCAGGAGCAATTAAACGCTCCAAAAGAGCCTAAACCGGCTGAAGGCCGCTAAACGCACCGCAGGTGCCTAAACCCGCCAAAGGCGGCTAAACAGCCTCAACAATGAAGACGCATCTCAAAAAACTGATTCTCTTCGCATTGATCGCATTGTTTTCGGCATTCACCTTTGTGCCGCCGGCCCACCATGTTCCGGAACCAAACCGTTTTGTACCGGCCGTGCAGTTTGAGTTGCCGCCGGCGGACACGCTCGGCCTCAGCCTGAGCTCACTCACCGCCTCACCGGGCGAAAACATCTGCCTGGCGGTCACCGCCCGCGGTTTTAAGAAGATACTCTCCATGCAGTACACCATGGTCTGGGACCCCGCCGTGCTCCGCCTCAACGGCATTGACAAATTCGGCCTGCGCGGGCTCGGCGAGAACAATTTCGGAACCCACATGGCAGCGGAGGGCAAACTCACCTTTTCATGGTACGACCCCAACCTGCGGGGCGAAAGCCGCAAGGACGGCTCGGTAATCTATGAGCTTTGCTTTGATGTGGTTGGCCCCAACAACTCCTCCACCGGCGTGCATTTCGCCAACCAACCTACCATCGTAGAAATATCCAATGCCCTCGGCAAATTCCTCGTACTCGATGCCAACGACGGCCATGTGAAAGTGGAAGGGAAGGGATGAGGAATTGAGGAATCGAGGAATTGAGGAATCGAGGAATGAGTCCACTGCAAAAACCCCCAATTCATTAAATCCAATTGAAATTTGAATAATTATATGCCGGACAGAGTCCGGCTGGATGAGGCACCGGACTCCGTCCGGGACCATATCTTGTCGGACTCTGTCCGACATTTTTCCAGAAGGAATAACCTCTTTTGACGAGAATACCACTTTTTGCCCCGATAGCCATCGGGGGACTCAGGAATCGAGGAATCGAGGAATTGAGGAACTGAGAGAAATCCTGCTCAACCCCTTTATATATGTACTTTAGGGATGAGGGATGAGGGATGATCCCGAAACAAGTTCGGGACTGCCTTCGGCAGGATGAGGGATGAGGAATAAATGAGCCAGCCCCCCCAAACCCTACACCCTACTCCCTACTCCCTACTCCCTACACCCTACACCCTACTCCCTACACCCTAAAAAACCGGCATCTTTCCTGCATGTAAGTAATTGCCCTCCGCTCACGGAATCCGTCAGACATTTCTTTCTCTCATGGTTGCAACTGCAGCAAACCCATCCGCGGTCGCCAATCGTCATCGGTGGATACTGGTGGTATTGGTGGTGCTACTCGGCATGCGCATTTCGAGTTATTTCACCCTGTTTCCCAACTCGGTGGCCATGACGCAGTTGGTCAAAACCGCCGGCCGCCTGGCATTGACCGGCTCCAGTTTTCTGCTTTTCAAATACCTTCAGGGCAAGTACAAGGGGTACCGGTTCAGCTATGGCAACCTGACCCCTTTGATGCTTTACCTCACCTATCTGTTTTTGGGGCTTCTGTCATTTTTCTGGAGCACCAAGGTCAGCTATTCAGCGCTCCAATGGGCCATGGTGGTGGAAGCGCTGGCCTTTGCCTGGTTTTACACCCATGCCATGGTGCTTTACAATGCCATCAGCGACAACCATGTGCGGTTCACTTTTGCCTTTGGCCGGGCCACCTTGTTCATTTGTTTGGCTTTTATTCTCGGGCTCATTTTCGATCCGGAAACCTACTACCGGCAGACCCACGGTGGTGAGGTGTCTCGCCTGGGGGGCTTCATCATCAATCCGAACGAGTTGGGTATGCTGGGGGTGTTGGGTTGCACCATGGCCTATTATGAAATGCTGGGAGGGCGCTCCAAATTCATCAACAGCCTGGTGCTGATAGCTTCCGTGGCGGTGGTTTTGCTGACGCAATCCCGGTCTTCGCTGGGGGCTTTTCTGTTGCTGACCGGATTTGTGTTGTTGCGCACCGGTAACATGCGGCTCATTTTCTTTGCCGGACTTGGTGCCGCACTGGTGCTGCCCATACTGGTACAGACCATCATTCTGAAACAAGGCGACATGGAAGAGGTGATGAGCATGACCGGCCGCCTGCCATTCTGGAAAGACCTGATCACCGACGGTTTTCCGGGCAGGCCACTGTTTGGCTATGGGTTCATGCGCATTGCCCCCGACGATTATTTCGACAGCATTCACAGCTACGCTGCAAAGATGACCCACAACACCTTTGTGCAGGTGCTGCTCAATCTTGGCCTGGTGGGTTCATTTATCTGTTTGCTGCAAATGGTGGCCACCTTCACCACCATCGACCGGTGCCCGGATAAAAACCTGAAATGGCTGGCCTCCATGATGCTCATTCCGGTGTTGATCAACTCCTTTACCGAGTTCGGCATCTTCGGTGAATCCAACTACGGAATTCAGTTTTACCAGCTCATCATATTGTTCTTTGTTATTACCGTCGTCAAAAACCCACCGCGGGGAGCCCCCCGGCCTGCGGGCAGAAAAATACCATTCCATGCTTCACAAAATTGACCGGGAAACACGCCGGGTGTTGGCAGCCATATTTTTCGGCAGCAGGCAGGACGCACTGCTCGGCCCCGGGGTGCTGTTTGCCGAAGGAAAAGACCTGAATGACGGGGAAAATATGCCCCACTGGCAGGGTGGATTGATTGCCTTCAGTAAAAAACCAAAACTGGCCGGCTGGAATTGCGAGAGCTACGGCTATGTCTGCAACGCCGATGGCAGCATCCGCTGGCTGTATCCCCTGTCGCTGCGCAAACCTGTTTTTTTGCGACTGTACAACAGCGCCGGATGGCGGGGCAGGCTGTTCAGCGCTGCGTTCAGTCTGACTTTTATGAGCGGCACCCAGGCGCTGTTGAGGCATGGGGTGTTGCACGTCATTGCGAAGCGAAGGAACCGCATGAAAGCCCTGGTTGAGGAAGAAAAAGCCGCCGCCCACGCCATCTTTACCGGCACGGTAGGGGCCAACCGCAAGGCCGTTGTGGTGCTCAAAAAAGCCGACGGCACATACCGCTTTTGCAAGGTGCCCTTGACTGCCGGTGCCGAAAAACTGGTGGAGAACGAAGCGACCCGCCTGGGTGATTTGCCTGCGGATGGTTTCAGGTACCTCCACGTGCCCCGGGCTGCACTGAAAGACGGCCTGCTGCTGCTCAGCGATGTGCGCCCCAAAAAGGTCTTCAACAGCGACCGGCTGGGTGCGTTGCACCTCAAGGCCCTTGCAGAACTGGCTGAATCCGGTACCCACACGGCAAGCCTGCAATCAATACCTGCCTGGAAAACCCTCAACCGCCATTTGCAGGAGCTGGAGCGGCTGGAGCCGGTGAATGACCTGGACCCCGACACGGTGTTGAGGCTGAAGCGGGCCCTCTTTCGCCTCCGGCAATTCTGCGACCCGGCAACCGAGATTCCCACCGGTTTGGCGCATGCCGATTTCACGCCCTGGAACCTGTACCTCAGCCCCGGCAAGGTGCACCTGTACGACTGGGAACTGGCCGAACCACTGCCCTTGCTTTACGACGCCTTTCACTTCATTTTCCAGACGGGCATCCTGTTGCGGCGGGTGCCATTTGCCGAACTGAGAAATGAAATAGCGGCCCTCCGTGAAGATGAAACCGTGCAATCGCTGCTCCGGCGCTACGGCGCTGATTTTGACCGGCTTTACAGCTTTTACCTGCTCAACAATGTGTCCTACTACCTGCCCCGTTACCTTCGGCAAACACCGCTTCACGAGCAGGCTCACTGGCTGGTGTACACCTGGCTGCAGGCCTGTGAGCAGGTACTGCACCCGGAGAAAAAGCTTGTGTCGGGAAGCAAGGTGCGGGCAGCAGCCTTTTAGGGACGGATGTGGGCTGCATCCAGGCTGTTTTCAGAAAAAGAAGGCTTAACTTTGGTGCCTCAACCAAAGAAAACATGAAGCATTTCACCCTGAGCACCATTCTGTGTTTTTCTTCCATACTCCTCCTGTCCCAGACAGAAGAAGATTATTATTACGGCTCCTCTGAGCGGGCTTTCCTAGACCTCGTTCCGGAATTCGAACTGGGCTTTCCCGTCGGTGAATTTGCCACTGACATCAACCGGGATGCCCTGGTGGGCAAAGGCATCGGTGTTTATTACCGGTTTGCCCGGCAACCCCTGGATATAGGCGTTCGTTTCACCGGTTTTACTTACGATAAAATGCGGAGGGACTTCAGGGATACGATTGTCAACTTCAACGCCTTTGAGAAGACCAAACACAAAATATGGCTCCTGCAGGGAGTGGTGCGTTTTGAACCGCCATTGAATACTTCCACCATTCTTTTTCTGGAAGGCGCAGCCGGCTGGCGGAGGTTCTATTCCAAGTCTTTCAGCCAGGAGGAAGGGTTGGTCAGGTATCTGATAGACGCAGATCTGGCAGCAATGGACCGTTTTGACAGGATCACCCACAACTCAGACTGGGGCACCGCCATCAGCGCTGCGGTGGGTGCCAAATTCATCCTGGAACAAACCCGGAAAACCGCCCTCGAAATAAAACTTTGCTACCACTGGGGGGTGAGCGGGGATTTTATGATCAGAAACGACCTCGATGACATTCAGGATGACCCCTTCGACAACCTCCAGGAACGGCATGCTCCTCTCACCATGTTTTCACTGAAAATAGGACTTTCATTCCTGGGCTATTCCGGATAGTGGCTCCCCGTGCCGATAATTATCGGCATCGGGGCAGGCTGTAGCTCGTAGCTGATAGCTCGTAGCTGGTGGCTCGTAGTTGGTAGCTCGTAGTCAATCCTGCCAACCGATCCCGGGAGAATCCCGAGACAAGCTCGGGAACAACCGATAACCGACAACCGATAACCGACAACCGATAACATCCTTCATAACCCCTGTCTGCCGCCAGCCCGTCTGGCCAGCCGGACAGGGCAGGCTTCATAATCCTTCATAACCCTCAAAAACCCTCAAAAACCCTCAATACTCAAACTCCAATCTTTCCGTCGGAAAACCGAAGAGGTATTTTGATTTGATCAGTTTCATCACCTCAGCGGGCAATTTGTCTTCCCACCCTGCGAGGCCGTGGCGGATCTGGTCGAGGATTTCCGGGGAGTAAATGGCCAGCACTTTGGGGTTAAAGGTCTCGATGTCAACGATTTGTCGGTTGTCGAGCAGGTGCCGGTAGAGAAAGGTCAGTCCTTCGGGAACGGGCAGGTTGGCGGCGGTCATGGGTTCTTCGCTGCCTTCCTGCAGGGTGGGGTAGGTGTACAGTTTCACGTTTTTGACGAAGACCTCACCGAAGGCGGCCAGCAGGCGGCCATCCACATTCTGGTAATAGGTTTCCGACATGAAGTCGAGCAGGCGGTGGGAGCGCAGCACCAGGCCGAGGTTTTGCACTTTGTAGTCGGCCAGGTAGTTGATGAGTTGCTGGTACTTTTCGCAACTTGAAACCACCACCGTATGGCCCAACACGCCCAGCAGGTCCGCACGGGCAAGGAAATCTTCTTCGTCAATCTGGTTGTCTCTGGCAAGGGTGCGCAGGGTCATTTCGGTGAGCAGGTGGATTTTGGCAGGATCCACGCCGGGTTCGTGGCGGAACTGGTCGTAGCCGGTTTTGATCATGTCAGCATCCAGCAGGGTGGGAGGGCGGAAGCTGGCGCGCACCACCATCACATTTTTCTTGTAGAGAAATTCGGAGGCGTGGACATTGTTGCCGTTGTGGTTGAACATGGCCACTTCCGTGAGGCCGTTTTTCACCAGCCAGAGGCTGAGCAGGCGGTTGTCCAGGTGGCTGAAGTCAGGCCCGGTGAGGCGTACCATGTCAATTTTTACACGGCCCTTGAGGCTGTCCATCAGGGACTGCATCATCACCTCGGGCTGGTCGGCATAGCGGAAGCAGGCATAAACGAGGTTGACCCCCAGGATGCCGATGGCCTGCTGCTGAAGTTGGGTGTCGTTGTCCAGCATTTTGACGTGGAGCACCAGGTCGTTGGGCCGGGTGTCGGGTTTCAGTTGGAAACGGATACCGAGCCAGCCGTCGCCTTTAATGGTGCGCTGGTAGTTGAGCGTGGCCACCGTATTGGCGAAGACGAAGAAATTGGTGTCGGGGCGGCTTTGCCGCAGGCGGCGCTCCATCAGCCCCCATTCGTGGTCCAGCATTTTGTACAACCGGCTTTCACAAACGTACCGCCCGCTGGGCTCGGGGCCGTAGATGTCGTCAGAAACGACCTTGTCGTAGGCGCTCATCGTCTTCGCAATGGTGCCGGCAGCAGCTCCCACGGCAAAGAAATTCCTGGCCACCTCCTGCCCGGCACCGATCTCTGCCAGGGTGCCGTACAAGCTGGGGTCCAGGTTGATCTCCAGTGCTTTCTGTTCTGTTTCGAGGGCTTGACGCATTTTTTGAGGATTATGTGCCTTCGGCGGTTTTGGGGGATTATGAGGGGTTATGAGGGGTTATGAAGGATGTTATCGGTTATCGGTTATCGGTTATCGGTTTTCGGTTGTCGGTCAGTTGGAATGCGCTGTTTAACTCTGTCATAACTCAGGAAACTCTGTGGTTACTATTTAACAGGATCAGCCACGCGTCACGCGTCACGCGTCACGAGTCACGAGTCACGAGTCACGCGTCACGAGTCACGAGTCACGAGTCACGAGTCACGAGTCACGAGTCACGAGTCACGAGTCACGAGTCACGAGTCACGAGTCACGAGTCACGAGTCACGAGTCACGAGTCACGAGTCACGAGTCACGAG
>JALWSS010000037.1 GCA_026993525.1 Saprospiraceae bacterium | reverse complement strand
GAGACGCTGAGCAGCCGCAAGGTGCCGGTGGTGGGTGCCGGGAAGTCCACCTGGAGGAGGGAGGTGGTGGGGTTGGGGTGTACCACCACTTTGCCAGAATTTTCAACTTCGGCAGCTGAAAAGCTGCGGTTGCAGGGCTCGGAAGGATCGTCGGACAGGTATTGTCCTTGTTCGCACTCGGGCAACAGGTTCCGGGCGTAATCCACCGCATCTCCTCCTTCCGGGGGGCACTGTGCCGCCAGGCTTCTGACGAATGCCAGATCGGCGGAGTCGGGTTCCTGGCCGGCGCCCCAGTCGCTCAGCATCTGGAAGAGCTGTTTGCGGTTGGTTTCATACACAGCGGAAGTGTTGATGCCGGCAAGTGCCCCTTGCACAGTGGCCAGGTCCGTTGTCCGTTGAGTGTACACCCCTGCCAATGTCGCATCCATTGTGTTTCGGGTGTTTTGGAGCTGGGAGAGTACGCCGGCCCGGGCACCCACCTGGAGAGAATCCAGGGCTTCCTGGAAGTTGGCGGGCTGTGGGGTGTTGGCGTCTATGGCCGCCAGTTGGGTCAGTAATCCGAAAATGTCGTTTTGCAGGCTGTCAATGGCTGCCTGGTCTGCAGCACCGGGAAGCATGGCCTGGCGCCAGTCTTCTTCTGCAAGGGACAACTGATGCATCACCGTGCCGACGCGGGCATTGTAAAATGCTTCGGCATCGCTGCCAGCCGGCATCAGCTCCGGGTTTTGTATCAGCTTCAGCAACAGCCGGCGCTCCAGGTCCCACAAATCGGCCGCACTCAATCCGTTGACATTCAAAGTCCCACTCGCC
The DNA here is from genome assembly GCA_026993525.1 of Saprospiraceae bacterium. Classification (GTDB taxonomy): domain Bacteria; phylum Bacteroidota; class Bacteroidia; order Chitinophagales; family Saprospiraceae; genus UBA6168. Next base: position 7,259 of record JALWSS010000037.1, on the reverse strand, counting down.
AGTTGTTGCTCTCCTTCGGTAAGTTGTCCTTCGAACAAGTTGTTGAAGCAATCGTTAGCTGTACCGAAATCATCAGAAAACCACCCCATTGGCGGATCGATGTTGGAGGGGAAGAAATGGGGCTGGGGAGAGTGGATGAGGAATTCAGAAAATTGAGCAGTTGTCAAAGGGTCTTGCGGGTTAGCTACCAGTTGTGCGGCAAACATTTGAAAAGCACCGATGGAGGTACTCCACCGGTTGGCGGTTCGCACCTGATCGCCTATGCGTGCCCAGTGAAGCCGCAGGCCCCATAAGGCGGGGTTCATCTGATTTTCGGAGAAAGTACTTCCGTCGCTATCGTAAATGAAATGAAAACCCCGGGAAGCATCCTCGGTGGTGTTGCTGCATACAATTATGCCCGGACTGTTGGTAACATGAATGCAACACTGCAAACGGCCGAGGTAAGAATTGTCCGGATTGCCATGTACACGGTTGTCAATGATATGGTTTCCTACCCCACTCTGAAGAGATGTAAAAATGCCATAACGCTCAGCACCGATGGACCCGGCTGTGGCATCGATTACATTTCTCAGAATACGGTTGTTATGGGTTCCTTCGCTGAAAACCTTGATACCCTGCATGTCACTGAAGGTGTTCTGAATATGAATGCGGTTAGTATCAATTTTCAGCACGTCAACGGCAGGATTAAACCCCGAGACACGGATACCCATGGCCCTTTTTGTGTCTGTGATCAGAATGGCGTTGTCGTGAATGTAGTTGTGCGTTTCCATACCTGAAGCCACACTTCGCTCCAGGTTGATGCCGATGGTCGTGTTTTGATTGGCCAGTACGTGCATGGAATCGTTTCTGATGATAACGTATTCACTGCCCGTATTGTCCACCGAGTTGATGCAGGTTCTGTGTCGGCCGGTAAACACATAGCCATCTACGGTGAGGTTGGTACCGTGGGTTTCTATGCCTGCAATTGTGTTCTGGTGAAATACTTCACCATATCCCCAGGCAGCAAGCGTGCCTTTGGTTGCCAGTATGCCAATGCCGCCACCGCTGTCAAAGGTCATGTTCTCGAAATGACAGCGCGACACGGTAACATCGCAAGACTCGAGCACCATGCCGTGCATCATGTTTGAGAAGGTGTTGGGGTTAGTGGGAATACCTATGGAGGCAGCAGTGTGTTGCAACCAGATGCCTGCATAGGGGAAAGTTCCGTAATAGCTCTGTTGGATGTACGGTGGGTTCAGGGGGGCATCGAAGGTGAAATTGTTGCCATAAAAAGAATTGAACACCAGGCCCGGTACAGTACTTGATCCGTCACCATTGACAATGCCGACATAGTTGCGGTTGAAATTGTTGTCTACCAGTGTAACCGGTACACCTTCAGCCAGTGTCAAAGCAAATTCGGCATCTTCAATGTTACAAGACCAAAAAACCAAACCTGAACTGCCCCCCTTGAGGGTAATACCTTTCCACATCTTATCACAGGAAAAGAAATCAGTGCCAAGGGCGCCAAACGAGATACCCGGAATGACTTCTATTTCAGCAGCCTCGCCAAAGCTAAGGTTGCAGTTGAGGAAATTAAATGAAGCGTCTATTACCAGCTTCCCGTTGACCTGAATGTCGAGGTTGCTTATATATCCGTTCTGAGGAGGAATAGGCAATTCCTGAGAAGCCAGCGAGACGGAGTATTGGCTGGTCCCGATGACAATATCAGGAGTAAACTGACCTTGCTGCTGACACAGGGTGTAACCCTGGGTGGGTGGTGATGGCGGGCTGTATTGCTCGCAGTCTTCAAAGTTGAATTGTGCACGCATGCCCAAAGGCAAAACAGCGCAAAACAACAGTACAGTGAAAAAGTAAAGTGAAAATCGCCGGATGGGAATGAAGTAACCGGCATTGTTGGGAACAAAACGAATGCTTTTCATAACTTTACAAAGTTTAAGTAATTAGACAATAGCCCTTTGCCGTCACCGGCCGGTTTGCACGGCGAGGGGCTTTTTCATAGCCATGTTTAAAGGCAGTTTGTCATTGCACTTCCATCAATTCCCCTTTCATACAGTGTTCAACAGTGAAATTCCTTAGCGGAAGGCACCTTTTTGTTTTCAACTACTCCACCAATCTTTTTAATCTGATAAGGTATTGCCTTCTCTTCTCCTCGTATTGTAGTTCTGTGTGCTGGTTGTTAGGCGTTATTGAAAAACTTGTGGTTAAATTTAAGGCGCACGGGTGAATTACGCAAGTACCCCCCCCTATACATTTATTTTTATCTAATATATTTTGAGCCTGGAGGATTATGAGGATTATGAAAGGTTGTTGGATCATGTAGCCGGCCCTCTCCGTTTGGCCAGACGGGCCGGACAGGACGAAAAGACGGGAATTTAAGGAACCGGTTTGAGCATTCTGACGGACAGATGCCCACCAAAGTCGGATAGCCCACCATTTAGATTTGTCAATAAGTAAAGCACCTGACTTGACCTGCATTTTTCAAGGGAAAGCTATGGGCCACAACCCCTTTCAATTCCTCTCCCGACGAATGTCGGGATCAATTCCTCGATTCCTCGATTCTTCAATTCCTCAATTCCTCGATTCTTCAATTCCTCAATTCCTCGATTCCTCACCCCTTCCCATTATCAAAGGGATTGCCGGGCTTGTATTCCACTTTAACCGGCTCGTCGATGTGGGTGATTCGGACTTCGGTGCGGCGGTTGTACTGGTGTTCTTCGTCGGTGCAGGGCACGCCGTCCACGCAGTGGTTACGGATTTCGGCTTCGCCCATTCCGAAGGCTTTGATGCGGCTGGCATCGATGCCTTTTTGCACCAGGTAGCGCTTGGCGGATTCGGCGCGTTTGAGGGAGAGGTCGAGGTTGTAGGCTTCGCCGCCCCGGCTGTCGGTGTGGGCCACTAGTTCGATTTCCATGCTGGGGTAGAGCTTCATCAGTTCGGCCAGGGCGTCCAGTTCTGAGGCGGCGCCCTTGCGGATGAAGTATTGGTCAAAATCGTAATAGATGTTTTCCATCACGATGACGCTGCCCTCTTTGATTGGTTCCCGGGCGATTTCGATTTTGGTGGGCTGGAGCCTCACCTCCACGTTCAGCACTTCGGCGTTGTTGGTGCCGGTGGTTGACACTTTGGAGAGGCCCCTGGTGTAGCCTTCTTTTTCGGCGAAAACGGCGTACTCATGGCCGAAAGGCAGACAGATGTCGAAGGTGCCGTTGGCTTTCGTTCTGATGAGTTCTTCGGTGCCGGTGGTTTCATTGACGATGCGCACCAGGGCGTTGGGCACCCGGGTGTCGCTGCCTTCCACCTTCACCGTTCCGGCAACGGAGGTGCAGGCTTTGGGCTTCATGGGTACCCTGATGGTTTGTGAGGTGGTCTCCCCTTCGGTAGAAAAGCGGAGTTCGGCATTTTCGTAGCCATCCCGGCTGAGCAGTAGCAGGTAGTTTTTGTTGGGTTTCAGTTCCGTAATGGCTTCGCCGTTGATGCCGGTGCGGATGACGGGTTCGCCGAGGTTGCCGGCGTCTTTGCGGACCAGCTTCAGCAGCAGGTCGCCGTTTTCCGAAGGCAGCAACTCAACGTCGTAAAAATCATTGCCCTCGATGGTGCCATCGGCACTGCGCTGGAAAATGCGCACGTCCACACCGGGTATTCTTTCGTTGGTTCTTTCGTCGTAGGCAATGACCATGGTGCTGAGGGCTTCGGGCCGGGTCTCTATGATGCTCTGGTCCGACTCGAAAAGGTAGATGTCGTCTTTGCCTTTGCCGCCGGGGCGGTCAGAAGCCAGAAAGCCCCGGGTGCCTTCTTCGTTGATGATGAGGCCCAGGTCGTCAAAAGAGGAGTTGAAGGGTTGGCCGAGGTTTCTGACCAGGCCCACCACATCGCCGGAGATGTCCACCATGTAGAGGTCCAGGCCGCCCAGGCCGCCGTGCCCGTTGGAGGCAAAAAAGAGGGTGCCGCTTTCGTGCATGTACGGAAACACCTCGTTGGAAGGGGTATTCACTTCCGGCCCCAGGTTGATGGGCTGGCTCCAGCCATCGCTGCGGCGTTCCACGTAATAGAGGTCCATGCCACCGTAGCCCCCGGGCATGTTGGAGGAAAAGTACAGGCGGCTGCCATCGGCTGACAATGCGGGGTGCACACAGGTGTAGTCGTCGCTGTTGAAGGGCAGCTCCCGCACCTGTTCCCAATCGTATTTCCCCCTTCTTGCTTCGTAAATTTTGAGCACCACATCGCCGCGCTCGTTGGCTTTGGTAATGCCTTTGCGGATGTTGTTTCTGGTAAAGTAGATCAGGTTGGCGTCTTTGCTGAAAGTAACCGGCCCCTCGTGTGCCTGCGAATTGATGGACAGGGAAAAAGGCCTCGGGCTCTGGGGCAGTCCTCTGGAATCGAACTCAGCGTAAAACAGTTCGAAAAAGGTCTCTCCGATTTTCTGATCCACCGGGCCGCTCTTGTACCTCGACGAAACGAACACGATGCCATTCTGGTAATACACCGGCGAAAAATCGAGGTTGGGAGAGTTGATGCCACTGCAATCGTACAGCCGCACCTGCCGGTTCAGTTCCCCTTTTTCGTAAAGCTTGTTGGAGCTTTTCGACTTGGAACTCTGCTGCTGGGCCGGCATTGCGCCAGCGAGCAACAGGAATATGATCATGGTAAAAAGCTTCATCATCGAGGGTCGTTGTTGAGCGTGAGACGAATGAGAGCACTGTAAGAAGTCATTTTTGTTGAGTTGGTTTGAGGGGTTGAGAGGGGTTTAGGGGAGTTAAGATAGCAGCATCGCCAACCTCTCTCAACTTTTCTCAACCTCTCTGAACCTCTCTCAACGAATAACTTTTCACAGTGAACCCGCAAGTAAAATTAGGAACCGCAAGGGTTTGCAATTTATTGCCGGATGGGCAAACTACAAGCCCAGGCCCAGGTTTTTCGTCAGAAAAAGCGAGGATTGACAAAATCTTTCCGGCGGTTGGCCTTGCCGATGCAATAGTGCAGGGAGGCTTCGATGCTGCCGGTGGTGTAATCCCTCAGGTCTGAAAGTGAAAAATCATACGACAGCCCAAAGAGGATGTTGTTGGTCAATTGCGCAGCGAGGAGGATGTCCACACTCTCGCCGAGGCCGCTCTTTTTGTTTCCGCCCAGCCGGTAGGTCAGTCCCACGATGTAGCGATCCTGCATGATCAGGTTGGCGTTGGCATCGAAATCCACCGGGGCGCCGGTGACGTACTTCATCAGCACCTGGGGTTGGAGTTTGACCTGGTTGTTGAGCGGTATTTCGAGTCCTCCCATGAGGTAGATGTGCTGAATCTCCCGTGAGATCTGCACATCGTTGTTGGCGAAGTCGATGTTGTTTTTCAGCAAGCGGGGTACACTGAGGCCGATGTAAAACTTTTCGGAATTGAAATACAGGCCCGTTCCGAAATTGAACAGGAACTTGTCTTGCGTTCCGTCGGGGATGCTCGGGTCTTCGGCTTTGGGCTGGGTGGCGCTGGTGAGCTGGAAGTCGTTCTCCCATGAGCGCACGGAGCCCATCACGCCGATGCCCAGCATGCCATTGCCGAGGCGGGTGCGGTAGGCATAGGCCAGGTCCAGGTTGTGGATGCTGGTGATGCCAATGGTGTGGCGGTAGAGGTTGGCGCCAATGCCCACCCGCTGGTTGAACATCGGCATGTTGAAAGTCAGCACCATGGTTTTGGGTGCCCCGTTGAGGCCCAGCCACTGATTGCGGTAGATGGCGCTGATGCAGGTGTTTTCCTGGCTGCCTGCATAAGCCGGGTTGTAGCCCAGTTTGTAATAGAAAAACTGGGTGTTCTGGGGCTGTTGCTGTGCAAACGCCGCTGCGCCGGCGAAGAGCAAAAAGAGAAAGTTGATGATGATCTTTTTCATATCCTAAACCGGTAATGGCCTTCGGTAAAACCATGCGCTGGTTTTACCGAAGGAAAGTTGTTAGCGTTGAATGATGAGGTAACCCGAGGTTGGTTTCTGGCCGTTGCCCAGGTCGAGAATGTAAAAATAGGTGCCTGCCGGCAGGTCTTCGCCGTCGAAGGTGCCCTCCCAGTTGTTGCGGTAAGGCGAGGCGTGATAGACCTCGTCGCCCCACTGGTTGAAAATGCTGAGGGTGTTGCCGGTGAAGTCGTTGATGTTGGCCAGGCAGGGTATGATGAACGCATCGTTGATGCCGTCGTGGTTGGGCGTGATGATGGACGGAATGTCGCATTGGGCATCGCTGCCCACGTTGAACACGACGGTGCCGGTGGCGCAATCGCAGTTCTCCACACAGATTTCGTAGATGAGCAGGTCTTCGCCAATGAAGTTGATGTCGGCCTCGTAAGAGACGTTGCCGAAGATGTCTGCCTCAGCCACCCCGTGTTCAGGTTGCTGCAGGATGGTGAAAGTGTAATCGCCGGGGATAACGTCGTTGGCCACGGCATTCAGCGAGGTCTTACCGCCGAACTTCACATTGGCAGCATCGTCGTTCACCTCCGGTGAGAAGAAGTATTCCACCAGCACGGAATCCACAGAGTAAGACCCGCAGGCACCTCCGTTGATGGTCCAGACCAGCACGTTGGTGCCTTCCTGAAGGTTGCACACGGTGGTATTCGGACTGGTCGGCGTCACAAACTCGATAACGGGATCGGGGCTGGTCCACAGGCCTACTCCGCTGAGCGCGGGCACGGCGCTGAGCACCGTGCAGCCGTCGCCGCAATCGGTATAGTCAGCTCCGGCAAATGCCGATTCGTTGGAAACCGAAACCATCACCACGTCAGACGAAACGCCGCAACCGCTGGTGATGGTCCAGGTGAAGATGTACTCGTTGCCGGGTGTCAGGCCGGTGACAGTGGTGTTCGGATCGGTCGGGTCCACGATGACCACGCCCAGTTGGGCCTGGGTTTGCGGCTGCGACCACATGCCCTCATTGGAAGTTGGCATGGCGGCATCGAGCTGCACGGAGGTGGTGAAGCAGGCGTTGATCTGTTCACCCGCATCAGCCTGTTCCTGCTTGTTCACATACACGGAAGTGGTGTCGGAGGAGTAATCCTCGCAGGCGCCGTTGGACAAGGTCCACTGAAAGACGTAGGTCTGATCCGGGATGAGCCCTGAAACGGTGGTATTGGCCTGGTTCGGGTTGGCGATCACCACACCGGTGGGGTTGCCACTGAAGAGGGTCCACATGCCTGTGCCCACAGATGGTGCCGTGGCAGCCAGTTGCAGAATGTCATTTTCACAAGCCACGACGGGCGGGCCCGCCTCGGCTTCGTTGTTCGGAATGGTGT